>JBNMLT010000008.1:0-15884 GCA_050874965.1 Alphaproteobacteria bacterium | reverse complement strand
TTTTTTGGATTGGAGTATAAAAAATGAAAAAATTTTTTGTAATTTTATTATCAATAATATTAATTCCCATAATTTGTTTGGTGGTATTTTTGAAATTTGCCAACTTTAATGATTATAAACCGCAAATTGAAGCATTGGCTTTGAAATATGCAAATATGATTGTTAAAATAAACGGAGATTTAAAAATAGGTGTTTCATTAAAACCAAGCATTGAATTAAATGATGTTTCAGTTGCTCAAGCCGAAAATAATCAGCAAATAGCACAAATCGGTCAAGCGCAAGTTCAATTTTCTTTACTTCCTCTTTTGAAAAAGGAAATTGTGGTTGATAAAATTAAAACATCTGAAACAAATATTTTTTATAGCGATAAAGATAATGTTGAAATTAAAGATTTTGTTGTTGGTATGGATGGTTTTGACGCGCCAATAAATTTAAGTTTTGACACAGTTGTTTCTGGTATTCAGATTACGGGAGAGGGAACAACATCTTCGTTAAAATCAATTCAAAATTCTGAATATAACGATGTTGATGCCAAGCTGACCGTAAATGCTTTGGAATATACCTTAAATTTTGATGGTGAAGCCAAAAATATAACAAAAGGTTTAACTTCAAACGGCTCTTATGAATTGACTTATAAGTCAAATAAGATAAATGGCGCTGTTTCTGTGGATTTGACCAATAAAACTCCATATTTAAAATTGACTGCCAATAGTGATAATTTGAATGTTTATGAATTTAGTGAAACTAAAAAAGCAGAAAATAATTGGTTAATTTCTGAAGCGCAAGCTAATGAATTGATTAAAAACACCCCTATTCCATATGATGTTTTAAAGTCTGTAAATGCCGATGTTGATGTTAACTTTAAGGCTGTAAACATAACACCTGAAATAAATTTGACAAACGTTTTAATAAATTTAATGGTTAAAGATGGCGTGTTTAAGGTAGATATAAATAATATAAATGCCGGTGACGGAGATATTAAAGGAAACGCTTTGTTGAAATCTAATGCAAAATCTGCTGCTGTTAGTTTAACCGGAAATGGTATCATTTTACAAAAATTAAATAAAGATTTTGCTAATTCTAATAATGATTTTTTATATGTAAAAAATGGTGGAAAAACAGATTTTAATATCAAATTGAATACTTTTGGAGCGGATACGGATCAATATTTAGCCAATATGGATGGTCAAATTGTGGCTATAATTGATCCTTCTGTTATGAATATTAAGAGTTTGGAGCGCTTGCAAGGAAATATTATTGTTCAAATTTTAAATAATCTTAAATTGAATATTGTTAATAAAGATATGAATTTAAATTGCGCGGTTGTTCGGAGCGATATTAAAAAAGGTGTTGCCGAATTTCCTAAAGGAATTGCCATTGATGCAAATGATTTTTATGTGGTTGTTGATGGCAATGTGAATCTTTATACCGAAAAAATGGATTTGGATTTACAACCATTTTCAGGTCGTATAACAGACACGAATGTTTCATCTGTATTAGGTTCTTTATTGAGTATTTCCGGCACAATGTCAAAACCACGTATTGGCTTAAATAAAACACAGACAGCTAAAACAGTGGTAGGAATTATAGCTACAGGTGGATTGTATAATGCGGGAGATATGATTTTAAGCGCTGATTCTTCACCATGTTACACAGCTCTGCAAGGCACAGCGTACGCAAATCATTTTAAGGTGGCAGAAGGCGGTGTAAAAAATGATGCGGCTAAAACATATTCAGATACAAAAGAAGTTATTTCCAAATCTTTGACAGACACTAAAGACACTGTGAAAGATTTAGGTAGTCAGGCTTCCGGTTTGTTAAAAGGCTTAGTAAAGGATGTTAAAAAATGATAGATTTTAAGCAAGCGGAAAAAGAGATAAAAGAACATCGTTTAGAAGTTATTGAAAAACTTGTGGAATTTTCTTTTACGGATGTCATTTTATTTTGGAGTGCCAATGAAGACATTAAAAAGTGTCAAACTGAAAAATGGTTGCCTGTTCTAAAATGGTTAAACAATCGTTTTAAAATCACTCTAAAGGAAACGGATGGTTTAACACCGCCACCACAAAATGAAAATAATCGTGCTGGTTTTACGCAAATTTTAGAAAAAATGAACTTAAAAACACTTACAGCATATTATTTGGCCTCGGTGCGTTTAAAATCTCCTTTGCTGGCTTTGGCTTTTGCCGAAAATAAGATATCTGCGTCAGAAGCTTTTGATTTGGCTTATTTGGAAGAGCTTTATCAAAGTAAATCTTGGGGTGTTGATGATGAGGCCGAGCAAAGTCGTCAATGTGTTAAAAATGAGCTTTTGGAGATAGAACGGTTTTTACACGGTAAAAATTAATGCAAAAGTGTTATTTAATATGCGGCAGAGTTCAAGGCGTGGGATTTCGCTATTGGACTCTGCGCCGTGTTTCTGAAATTGGTGATATTTCTGGATATGTATGTAATTTGCCGGATGGAAATGTGTTAGTATTGGCTTCCGGCAAAGAAGATAAAATCCAACAATTGGAAATGGCTTTGCATAAAGGACCTATATTTTCCAGAGTTGATTTTGTTAAATTTGCTCCTGAAATGACGTCTTTTTTTCCGCCGATTAAGTCTGGTGTGTTTAAACGTTTATAACTTTTGGTCAGATTGTTAACCTTTTCTTTAAGCTTATATCAATTTTGTAAAAAAAGGAGGCTTAAATGCAAGTAGATAAAACAACTGAAAACATTAAATTATGCCGATGTATGACTTGTCCATCATATACGGAACATTGCAAATTGAAAAACGCACCGGAAAATTTTTTAAAATCTTTAGAAAATTTACAAAATGTGCAACATTATGAAAAGTTATATTGCGCGTTTGAAAAAAGTAATTGTATTTATCAAGACAAAGGGTGTGTTTGTTCTGAATGCGAAGTTTATAAGAATTATAATCTGAAAAATCATGACTATTGTTTGCATACCGGTGGTGTTGTATAAAAAAACTCAGTTTGAACTGTATCCCAGAAAGAGGAAATCCCCCTTGAAGGAAGACGTTCACCAGGAAACAGTTAACAAATGGCATCGGCGTTCAGCCGGTGTCATTTGGTTGTATTAACATTACCCAATAAATTAACCCCATGGGATGTTGTTAACGCATCTATTTGGATTTTTTTCACAATATTCTTGATTGTTGTTGTATTCATAAAGGTGTTTACGTTCTTTGCTTATATTTCCGGCTACAAATCCATTGCAGGCTGATAATGTGATAACGATAAAACTTAAAATTAAAGCCAATTTCATAGATTTTCTCCTTAAATAATAGACTTTAGATTTAATGCGCCAAGATAAATTAATAAAATTTTGGCGCAAAATGTCCAAAATTTTGTTCCTTCATAGTTTTCTGAGCATTTCCATAACCCTTTTATTAAAATGAAAAAATAGCAAACAAAGCAAGCGCTCATCAATAAATGCAAAACTAGAGAATAATTAACTCCGGAACTTGTCATTAGAGTGGGAGCATTTTTTAGAATAGATAAAACAATACCTTGTGAGCAATTGCGACCATAAGGGCAAAATAAGCGTGAGGCGCTACTGTGCGTGATGTGCGTTAAAATCGTGAAAAAAAACATTCCAATCAGCCCAAAAAGCCAAAAAGTAATTTTTAACGAATATTCCCCTGCACCTAATTTTTTTAACATGGACCACATTTGTTTCTACCCCTTAAAAATGCGTGACTAAATCAATATATGGTTTTACACCTAGTTTTAGTTTGAAATCAGAAACATATTGAGCGAGTTCTCCCCAATTATTCCATTTCTCAATATATGCTTTAGCATATTCAGGTGATTTTGACAACTGTACATTTATAATATCCTCTAACATTGCGCGACAAATTATGGGCATTTTTTCAAAATTTATGTGAAGTTTTTTCTGCTCATCAAAAAAAATGGCTTGATGGTGTAATAAATAATTGTATTCAATTAAATCAGCCACTCTGTGCGCTTCGCCACTTGCTGGAAATGCGGTTATCAAATGGCGTTTAATCACCCATGTTGCATAAATTTGTTTAAGTTGTTCTTCTGTAATGATATCTGCTTTAACATATTCCGGCATCATGGCCGCGGAAATAAGATTTGCTTTATGTTCTTCAATAATATGTTGATAGAGGCCTAATGCTGTTTGATAGTGATTATCTGGACCTAAAGAATGTCCGTTTTCATGCCCGATGGTGAATAAATGGTCGGCTTCGTTATTATAATATTGATGCAAATCTTTACAAACCAGACCATCTAGAATTTTTTGCGTTTTTTCTTTGTCTTCACTTTGTCTGATCTGACGATGATACACGTTGCGTCGGCCACCGCCGTGGGTTAGAGATGGTTTATCGTTGTTCGGCAGGTTTTGCGCCAAAGTTATTCCGCCCCGGCACATGGCGTAATCACCGCTTAACATTGTTAAATCAACATCAACCATAGTTTGTTTCAATTCAGATTTATCTCCGATATTTTGTTTATATAAATCAGATTTTGGCATTAAATTTGCTAATTTTTCCATTTCATCTTTGAATTTTAACAGTATTTCTGTGCCTTTTTTATTCACAATACCAACACGGACGCCAAGCATATCTTTAGGAACGGGATAAATATTCAGTTTGTTTAAGCGATTTATTAAATTTGCGTTTTCAAAGAGCGTCGGGGTTAATTTATCTTCATAATTTTCACGACTGATTGTAAATTCCAGTGGTGTATTTTGCATACGAGCCCAATGCTTATCTGCTAAAATATCCATCTCTTCATTATTTTGCAAAAGAGCTTGGGCTTGCCAACCTAAAAAGTCCTTAAACAAATCATCGGTGGCAAAATGAGCCGCGCATTCAAGTTCATTAGCTATTTCTGAAAATTCATGGGCAAAGTATTCTGTGTAATCAATTGCTTTTAGAAAATCTCCATTTCGACGGACCATTGTTCTGGCGCTTAAGATTTTTTTTACTTCATTTTCTTGTCCCGCGTCCAGCATTAGATTAATTATTTGTGTTAATTCTGTTTCGGACAAATCAAACGGATAAAAATTACATCCTTTTTGAATTGAAATACCTTCAAAAATCTCAATCGGTTCTTTATCTATACCGTTGTGGCCGGCAACGCCATTTAGGGAATTAAATAATTTTAAGGCTAATTTTGCCTGTTCATTTTCTTCGGATAATGTTTCCAAGGCTTGTTTTTGCGTTAAGTTGAGCGGGTGATCCATTTCTAAGGCGACATCATTCATAATGCGCGCGGCGTTTGCCAAATAATTTAAAGCTTTTTTATCTCCATCCGGCAAGGCGGTATAAGCTTCATTGTTCTTATCAATTAGTTCTATTTTACGCATTTGTTCATCAATTTTTTGGCGTAATTCTTCAGTTGAATATTTGATGTTAAATCCGTTAATCTTCATAATTAATCTCCAGCGTTTTAAATTTATAAAAATTTATTTTTTCTTCGGGAATATCTTTGGCAATTTTGGCCTTCGTTTGCACGGTTGTTGTTAAATCTTCCGGATTATCAGGTCTGTCATCGGCAACCAATAAGGAATATTTATCTTTATATACAGCGTAAACACCATCATCTTGATCCAGATAACTCATTAACATTGTACCTTTTTCTTGTTCAATGTATTCTAAATCTGTTAGAATATAAATTTTAAAATATTTAGCTTCCTTATATTTTCCGCTATTTATCAGATTTTGAATAGCATCCAGCAATAAAACAATGATACCTTTGTTTTCTTGCATTTCAATTTGTTCAAAAATTTCTATATAATTTTTATCAAAAGCCTTTAAAACGAGGCGTCCTCTATCGTAAAGACGATAGTTTTCTTCTGTTCTTAAAGGCAGAATAGGGGCATCACCATGAGATAGTTGTAGCAGATTTAATTCAAAATAATTTCTGAGTAAGTGCCAATAATGGCGTTTGTATCTTTCCAAATTTCTCTTTTGCTTTGCCAACAAAGGTTCATCTTTTATGGTTTGTAACGGATAAAGTGTTTCATAGTCTTTTTCCAAGGCTTTTGCTAATTGAGTATCAACAATATCAAAAACATTCATCTGATAATGATATTTTTGGGCAAAATAGACAGCTTCGCCTGTAAGAAAATTGCTGTCATCTTCATTTAATCCCTTATCTAAATCAGCGAGAAAAATAACTAAATTATCAGTGCTTTTCAAATAAAAGTCTATTTCTTTTTCAGAATTAAGATTATATTGTGATACGGGATTTTCATTAATTTCTGAAACAGCCATAACTTGTTTAAGGATTTTTTTGTGGGCTTTAACATCATTTTTGCCGTCTTTATCATAAATCAGTAAAACTTTTTCTATTTTATTGTTGTTTTTTATTTCTTCATACAATTTTTCGATAACTTCAGCACTGTAAGAAGTAATATTTTGCGGAACTATAACCATTTTCACATTTTGTTTTTTATAATTATCACTGTGGTTGAAATATGTTGAAAGCGATGTTTTGATATTATTTTTTCCAGAATAAAATATAGCGGCGATCACGGGGCGAACAAGTTTGTCGGCATCTTTTATGCGTCCGTAATCTATGACTTTTTCATAATTTGAATAGTTATTATCTTGCAAGCGAAGAACATTTAGCCAAATGACAAGTCCAAAAACACAGCACCAGAGAAACCTATTTAGCCAAAGTTTGAGTAACAACTTTGTCCGATGACGCATTATTTTTGCTCCTTTAATAAATCGTAAAAAGTTGTAAAATTATTTATGAAGAGAATTTCTGGATTTTCTATGTCGTTTGGCACATCCCAAATAGGTTGACCAATGCGAATTGCTTTTGCTCCGGCAGATAAGGCGCAAGAACTGTCCATCGGGCTATCACCAATCATCCAAACAGTTTGCTTGTCAGTTTTGTCAACCAGTCCGGTGGTGGCAAATCTTAATTGTTCCGCATCAGGTTTGTCCTTTAGAGCCTCGTGTCCGCACACAATTTTAGTAAAAAGGGATTTATCATATAAGAAAGGAAGTTCAAAATCCAGCAACTCTCTATCTTTATTAGTTACGATAGCAATTTTTATATTCTTTTGATGTAAAAAATTTAAGACATTAACCGCGTCTGTTGGCTTTTTCAGAAAATTTTTCGCGTTTTCTTTATAAATTATTCGATACTTTTCATAGGCTTCATGAGCTTTATCTCCAAAAATACGGGGAAAATTGTCATGAAAAGAGAGATTCCTGTCGCGTCGTGTTTTTACCGCATCCCAACAAGGCAAACCATATAAAGGCAATACTCTATTAATGGAAAAAACTAAAGCTTCTCTGCTATAAGCCAAAGTGTTATCCCAGTCAAAAGCCGCAACGCGCAAATCTTTTACAGACAAACTTCTATTTTGCAACGTGATATGTTCTCCTTTGTAAGGGTAATTATTTTGTGTTCCAATTCTGTTAAAATATCTTCATCAAGTTCCTTAACCAAAGCTTTAGGTGTGGTGGCAATTCGATAATATTCGACGCCGTCATCACAATCTTGCCAATAGCGGATATCTCCATTGCCAAAACGGTTGGCTTGAAGGTTTGCTTCCATTTTATCCAAGACAGAAACCAATTTTGCTTCAGATGTCTCTTTGGCCTCGTATTCATTAAATAATTCCGGAATTTTACTATTTAATGGAAGAGGAAGTATTTTTTCATAAACACGCATAGCTTCTTGTTCTTGTTGGATTTTATCTATTCTTCTTTCGGGATGAGCCATTTGCGTGGAACGTGGTAAATCACCTGTTAATCCCTCGGGAATATCATGAACAAGGGCCAATTCTAAAAGGCGTGTATAATTATATTTTTTTTTCAGATAGGGGTAAATCAACATTACAAGAAATGCCAACTTGAAGATATGTGCGGCATCCGTTTCCGCTGTTCCGTCAGATAGCAAAGTGTCTCTCTTAACCAAACAAACACGTTCCATCGCGCACATAAAATCAAGTATTTTGGCAATGTTTTCTTGCATTATTTTGCATTCTTTCCAATGAACTTTTTACCGCCAAGATATGGTTGTAATTTTTCCGGAATCCGGACAGTGCCATCAGCTTGTTGGTGGTTTTCAATAAACGGAACTAAAGCGCGCGGTGTGGCAATACCCGTATTATTCAAGGTGTGGCAATATTTTACCTTGCCATCGGCGTTGTCACGATAGCGCAAGTTTGTTCGACGTGCTTGCCAATCTGTGATGTTTGAGCAAGAATGGGTTTCGCGATAGCAATTTTGAGAAGGAACCCAAGCTTCCAGATCATACTGACGATATTTAGGCGCGCCCATATCACCGGTGCAAACTTCCAAAACTTGATATGGCAATTCCAAATCTTGCAAAATTTCTTCAGAGTTTTTAAGTAAAACCTGATGCCATTTTTCACTTTCGGTCAAATCATTTTTACAAATCACAAATTGTTCTGTTTTAAAAAATTGGTGAACACGAACTAAGCCGCGCGTATCTTTTCCTGCGGCGCCGGCTTCACGTCGAAAACATGGTGAAAATCCCGCGTACAAAACAGGTAAGTCTGCTTCTGTTAATAATTCATCGGCACGGAGCGAGTTCAATATTAATTCCGCTGTTCCCGATAAATATAGATCATCTGCCGGCATGTAATAAATTTCATCACGCGCAAAAGGCAGATATCCTTGGTTGTAGAGAGGTTTTTCCTTAGATAAAGCCGGAACTGTCAAAAGTGTGAAACCCGCAGCACGGAGTTTATCCATAACCAACATGTGAATGGCTAATTCCAACTGAGCCAAATCATTTTTAATGGCATAAGTGCGTGAACCCGAAACTTTAGCGATGCGCTCCATTTCACCCCAATCGTTAAATTCCATCAATTCAACATGGTCACGTGGCGTAAAATCAAAATGAGGTATTTCACCAACACGGCGGCGGACGATATTATAGCTATCATCCGGTCCATCAGGGCTGTCTTCGCTTGGGTAGTTTGGCATTCTTAAAATCATATCGTCAAACTGCGCTTGCATGTTGGTTAATTTTTCTTGTTCCGCCTTAAATTCTTCACCAATAGCTTTGCTTTTAGCAATTATTGCCGGACGTTCTTCATTAGATGCGGATTTAATGGAGTTGCTTAGTTTGTTTTTTTCTTCAGCCAAGGCTTGAGAAGATGTTTTGAGCTTGTTTAAATTATAATAAGTTTCGAGCAATTCATCAATTTTTTCGGCAGGAAAGCCTTTTCTTCCCAAGCTTTTTTTGACCCAATCCGTATTATCTGCAATAAATTTTATATCCAACATCTGTTACGTCCTAAAATTAAAATTAAACTACAGATGAAAGTATATTTTATTTCTTTTATAAAATACAATACAAATTTTATGATTATCGACTTTTAAACACAAAAAAAGTTATTTTTTTTCTGAACCGGCAGCATTTACACTAAAAACGGCATAGTGTAAAGCAAAAGAACAATCATTGCGCCCGCAAAAACAGTTACTTTCCGCAACACCTTTAGGAAAAGGCGTTGGCATAAATGAGTCATTTGGTTTGGCAACATTCATTTTATAGCGTGATCTTGGACGCATATAGCGGTAAAAATCTTTTGGGTTTTTACTTTGTCGTTTTTGCTCCAGTTCTCTCTTTTGGGCTTTTTCCGGTGTTTCGTCAATGTCTATTAATGCCGTATCTTCGCCTGTTCTGCGGTCAACATTGCCTAAAGCTACGGCAATCAATCCTTTTAAGTTGTCACCCCAGTCTAGCATGGCTAAATCAATGCAAGCTCGCCGAGGTAAGCCTTGATAAGACATTTTAAATGTTGGAGAGCTAAGTTTCGACTTTTTATTCCATATAGGGTCTGATGGCATTATTACAATTCTTCCGCCAAACGGATTTACTAAATATTTATTATCTCCTTTGCCGTGAACCAGCGTTTCCGGTATAGCGCCCATGTTAATAAGTTCTTCTTGGGTGTGGGCAGGATCTTCCGAATGAATGGTGTAAATATTCCGAATATTATCAATTAGTTGGGACATTTCCAATGTTGTTCGGTTGAGTGTGGTGATGTATTGCAAATCCTCATAATGCTTTTGGGCAAATTGCGAAATAAGATACGCGCCGCCACCACCAAAAAAGGCGATTACAAAGATTAAAATAAAAAATTCTTTTATTTTTTGCTCTCGTCGCTCTTTCGCTCGCTGTTTTTCTCTTTTTAAAATCAGCTTCTCATTGGCGTTTAATTTCTCTTTAGTTTCGGTCATATCTTACCCAACAACACGTCCATGACAGTGTTTAAATTTTTTGCCGCTACCACAAGGACACGGATCATTTCTGGACACGCCTTCAAATAAAGACGGATCCATTGGTTTCAAAGGTTCGTCACCTTCATGAACAGCTGACATCGGGCGGTTTTGTTCTTTATCCATGGCTTTTTGCATTTGTTCTTGCGAATCTGTTTGAATAACGGTGTGACAAATAACCACGGTTACGCGCTGTTTCAAAATATCCAACATTCTTGAAAACATATTAAAGGCTTCTTTTTTATATTCATTTAATGGGTCTTTTTGTCCATATGCCCGCAATACAATGGTGTGACGCATTAAATCAAGTGTTGCGATATGGTCTTTCCATAGCTGATCTAAAACTTGTAAAAAGATGCTCTTTTGCACCATTTTAACAGCGTCTTCCGGTAGAGATTTCTCTCTTTCAGCCATCCGAGCATCCACTTCTTGCAGAATACGTTCTTTCAAACCTTCGCTATCCAGTTCAGGTTCATTGCACCAATTGGTTATTGGTAAAATAAAACCGGTTGCGGCAGACAAATCTTGCTTTAAGCTTTCTTTATCCCATTCATCAGCACCAGTGCCATATGGAACGTGCGCGTTGATAATACCGCTTAAATATTCGTCACGCATGTCTTTAATCGTGTCGGATAAATCTTCGCTTTCCATAATTTCACGACGTTGCTCGTAAATAATTTTACGTTGTTCATTCATGACATTATCATATTTTAGCAAGTTCTTACGAATATCAAAGTTGCGTTCTTCCACTTTTTGTTGCGCTTTTTCAAGAGCTTTGCTAATCCAAGGGTGAACAAGGGCTTCGCCTTCTGGTAATCCTAAGCGTTGTAAAACATTAGACATTTTTTCCGAACCGAAAATTCTCATTAAATCATCTTGCATGGATAAGAAAAATTTTGAGGTTCCTGGGTCGCCTTGACGGCCGGAACGTCCGCGCAATTGATTGTCAATTCGGCGACTTTCATGGCGCTCGGTGCCTAAAATATATAACCCGCCGGCAGCTAAAACTTTTTCTTTGTCTTGAGCTACTTCTTGTTCAATTTTATTTTTTAACTCAGAAATTTGCTCAGGGGTTTCATCTCCTTTAAGCATTTCTTGCAACTTCATTTCCGGATTACCGCCTAATTGAATATCCGTGCCTCGTCCAGCCATGTTGGTTGCAATGGTTACGGCTCCAGAAACACCTGCTTGCGCCACAATTGCCGCTTCTCTTTCGTGATAGCGGGCATTTAAAACCTCAAATTTTAAGTCCGGCGCCGCCTTATGAAGTAAATTGGCCACAATCTCTGATTTTTCAACAGAGGTGGTACCCACTAAAACAGGCTGTCCACGTCGGTGACATTCTAAAATGGTATTGATGATAGCTCGATATTTTTCGCCTTCTGTGCGATATATTTCATCGTGCAAATCTTCGCGTTGAATAGGCTTATTTGTTGGGATTTCTACGCACACCAAGTTATAAATATCACAAAATTCCGTTTCTTCGGTCATAGCCGTACCCGTCATACCAGACAATTTTGGGTACAAACGGAAATAATTTTGGAATGTGATGGAAGCCAAGGTTTGGTTTTCTGATTGAATTTTAACACCTTCTTTAGCTTCTAACGCTTGGTGCAGGCCATCACTAAACCGTCTGCCTTCCATAATGCGTCCTGTAAATTCATCCACAATGACAACTTTGCCGTCTTTGACAATGTAGTCAACGTCTTTTTGAAACATTTTATGCGCGCGCAAGGCGTTGTTTACATGTTGGACAAGACCGACATTGCCAATATCATATAAGGAACCTTCTTTAATCAGTCCGGCATCGCGCAATAATTTTTCAACATGTTCCATGCCTGCTTCAGTCAAGGTAACGTTTTTTTGCTTTTCATCTTTTTCATAATCTTCAGGAACCAGTTGCGACATCAAATTTGAAACGCTCACATAAGTCGCTGATGAATCTTCAGCTTCTCCAGAAATAATCAATGGTGTTCTTGCCTCATCAATTAAGATAGAATCAACTTCATCCACAATGGCAAAATTGAAATCACGCTGAACGCGTTCATAAAGGCTGAACTTCATGTTGTCACGCAAATAATCAAAGCCTAATTCATTGTTTGTGGCGTAAACAATGTCAGAATTATAGGCAATGCGGCGTTCGTTGTCATTTTTGCCATGGATTATGTAATCGACGGTCAAGCCTAAAAAACGATAAATTTTTCCCATCCATTCTGCATCGCGTTTTGCCAAATAATCATTAACTGTGACAACATGCACGCCTTTGCCTTCCAAAGCGTTTAGATACGCGGCCAACGTGGCGACAAGCGTTTTGCCTTCACCCGTTTTCATTTCGGCAATCATTCCCTTGTGCAAAACGATACCGCCAATTAACTGTACATCATAATGACGTTGTCCCATAACACGCTTAGAGGCTTCACGAACTGTGGCAAAGGCTTCCGGCAATATATCATCCAAAGTTTCTCCGTTTTTTAAACGGTTACGAAATTCGTTGGTTTTTGCTTGTAGCTGTTCATCGGTCAATTTTACAAAATTTGGCTCTAATGCATTGATTTGATTGACAATTTTATATTGTTTTTTCACAAAACGGTCATTGGCGCTGCCAAAAAATTTACGGGCAATTTTTCCTAACATTGAAGTTCCTTTAAATATATTATTTCAACATACATTTAGTTTGATTAATTCTTAAAGTCAAGAGCCAGCGCAAAAGTTATAAACTATGATGAAAAAATCCTTTGATATTTCGCAAGAATGCATATATTATGACACTGATTTATTTATTTAGGAGGAATTTATGCAAAAAAAATATATTTTCGCAACAACCGCTGCTGTTGTTGTTTTGTTGGCAGGTGCTTTTACTTACAAAGTATATGCTGAAAAAAATAATGGTGTTGCCGCTGTGGTTAATGGAGAGCAAATAACTGTTGCCGACATTAAAGAAGCCTATGAGCAAACACCACAAATCAAAAATCAAGTTTCTTTTGAAGAATTTTATAATCGCGCTTTGGAAGTTATGATCAACAGCAAGTTGGCTTTGCAAGCAGCAACTGCGGCAAATGTTCAATCTTCTCAAGAATATCAAAAAGAATTAGCCACAATGCAAGACGATTTAGCTCGCAAAGTTTATATTGATCAGCAATTAGCCGCCAAAGTAACAGATGCAGAAATTAAAAAAGTTTATGATGAATATGTTGCTAATTTTAAAAGTGAAAAAGAAATAAAAGCAAAACATATTTTGGTTGATAGCGAAGATTTAGCTAAAGAAATTATTGAAAAATTAAATAAAAAATCTGCAAAATTTGATGATTTGGCTAAACAATATTCTAAAGATCAAGCTGATTTGGGATATTTT
Source organism: Alphaproteobacteria bacterium (assembly GCA_050874965.1). Taxonomy (GTDB): domain Bacteria; phylum Pseudomonadota; class Alphaproteobacteria; order RF32; family CAG-239; genus RUG410. The sequence continues at coordinate 2,278 of JBNMLT010000008.1, read as the reverse complement.
ACAGCTGAAGCTATGGTTCCAGAATTTTCAGATGCTGCTTTTGCTATGAAAAAAGGCACTTTCTCGCAAAAACCGGTAAAAACAGAATTTGGTTATCATGTAATTTTGGTTGAAGATGTAAGAGATTCTAAGCCATTGCCGTTTGAAAATGTTGCGGAACAAATTAAAGGAACATTATCTCAACAAGCTGTTGCTCAAGTTGTTGAAGATTTGCACAAAAATGCTCAGATTGAAAAATTTGACTTAAACGGCAAAAAAATGGTTGAAGAAGAGAAAAAATAATTTCAGATTCTTCTAAGTATGAAAAAGAGCACCACAATCTGTTTGGTGCTCTTTCTTTATATCACAGGAATTAGACCAGCTTTATTTCATGTAATATGGCGGTAAAATCTTCTTTTTGTGGCGAGCAAATATAGGCGCCGATTTTTACGTCATCAACATCATGAACAAGATAAAATTTTCGTAACTGAATATAGTTTTGACTATCTAGAGAATAACTGGATATATAGCAGCCTTTGTATTTTTTTAAACGATACCAAACCCTTTTAACGCCGGTTGGAAGTGGAATGGTCGCCAAATCTGAATAGCCGTCAACGGTTAAAGATGTTGCCAACATAGGAGCATCTTCTTGCTCATACATAATGGAGCATTTAAACCAATTGTTTACGTCGGTGCGCAGCATAATTCCACATTGATCAAACAATCCGGCGGAGGCAAATTCCCAATTTAGGTCACAGCAAAAATCGCCTAAAACGTAACAAAAGAAAAAATGTCCATCGTCCTTACGAAAATTATAGCGCGCGCAACACCAAAAATCGGTTCGATATTTTGCCAGCACATTCATTCCTTTTTCGTCAAAACGGACATTTGCCGGTTCATTCATCCAATCAAATTGTTTTAAGCTTTCTAAAAGCATTAAAAACTCCTAACCGCATAGTTTTCCATTTTATCAGCCAACTGCGATAAGTCTGCGGATTTTGTTTTTGGCAACATAACCATTAAATTTATGATTTCATCACCTTGACCATTTTTGTTTTTAATTCCCAGACCTTTTAACCGTAGTTTTTCTCCGCTGGAAGAAAAAGGCGGGATTGTCACGGCCACTTTACCATTGATGGTTGGCACGGTTATTTTGGCACCGCTTATGGCTTCTTTAACAGAAATCGGCAAATCCAATAAAATGTTCAGTCCGTCATTTTTGAAGTATGGATGTTCATCAACATTGACTGTGATAAGAACATCTCCATTTTCTCCACCGTTTAATCCCACATTTCCCAAACCTTTAAGCCGCATGGTTTGACCGCTTTGCATGCCGGCGGGGATTTTTACATTGATGGTTTTACCATTTAAATTAATTTGTTTTTCAATGCCTTTGGCTGCGTCTAAAAAATCAATTCTCATGTTGTATGAGATATCTTGGCCACGTTTGCTGGCAGCGCGCTGATTAAATCCATTTTGGGAGCCACCAAATTGTGAAAATATATCATCACCAAAAATAGAAGAAAAATCAAATCCACCTTGCGTTCCTGTAAAACCACGGGTTTTGAAGCCGCTAAAAGGATTTCCGCTATAACTTTGATAGCCACCGAATCCTGAACCGGATCCGCTAAAACCGGCACCAAATCCAGTTGGTTTTCCATTTTCATCTATTTCATTATTGTCATATTTTTGACGTTTTTCCGCATTTCCTATAATATCATAAGCATTTGAAATTTCTTTAAATTTGTCAGCTGCGTTTTTATCATCTTTGTTTAAATCTGGATGATATTTGCGAGCTAATTTACGATAAGCCGTTTTAATTTCGGCTTCTGACGCATTTTTGCTTACACCTAAAATGTCATATAAAGTTTTGCTCATATTTTATTATTCTCCCTAAAGTTTATATAGGGATCAATCTATTCAACTGCAAGGTCAACGCAATCAAAAGTAGCCCGTCTTTTATGGTTTTTGTACATATAAATGTCGCGAAGATAAGCTTTTTTTTCGCCACCGGTCATTTCAAAGCAATAGGCCGAAGCCAGCGTCGCTACATCATCTATGCGAACATCGGCGTATTCATAAACAACATAGTTATCACCCATGGCCTTTGTTGCAATATTGCGGCGAAAACGTTCCGAATCTGAAGAATATATCGGTTCGCCAGTGTTTTCATCAATATTAGATTGACAAGAAACACAAACTAGGGCTAGCAAACATAGCATCAGAATTTTTTTCATATTCCCTCTCTTTTCAGCTAAATAAACTGAATTTAATGAGAAAATTATAAGGTAAAAAATAT
>JBNMLT010000007.1:0-17437 GCA_050874965.1 Alphaproteobacteria bacterium | reverse complement strand
TCTTTATACACCTTTGCTGTTGAAACTAATGTATTGTTTTTTTGTGCTTTTTAGCAGATATAAACAAATTATTTAGGCAAAAATAAAAATAATGCTTGTCAAACCGTATAAAATTGTGCTAACAAAAAGGCACAGGCGATGACGTCTGAAAAAATTGTTTTAATTTTATTGAGGTTAAATTAAATGACTGATACCGCAGAACGCGTTAAGAAGATTGTTGCCAAACATTTGGGTGTTGATGAAGCTAAAGTTGTTGAAACAGCTAGTTTTATTGATGACTTGGGTGCTGATAGCTTGGATACAGTTGAATTGGTAATGGCTTTTGAAGAAGAATTCGGTTGCGAAATTCCTGACAAAGCAGCAGAAAAAATTCTGACTGTTAAAGATGCTATTGACTATCTTTCAAAGAATGCGTAAGTCGTAAGGCTTTGTTTAATTAAACTCGCTTTAGTCTATCAAAGAACAGCGAGTTTTTTTATAAATTAACATGGGGTTTTATATATGAGAAGAGTTGTCGTAACAGGTTTAGGCGTTGTTTCGCCGTTTGGCCGCGGAGTGGAATATAACTGGGATTGTTTGATGTCAGGAAAGTCTGCTATTCGTAAAATTGAGAATATCGACCTTAAAGATATTCCTGTGCATATTGCCGGTCAGGTTCTGTTTGGTGAAGGCGAGCATGATTTTAATCCAGATACGGTAATGGCTCCTAAAGATCAGAAAAAAGCTGATAAGTTTATTTTATACGGCGTTGCCGCAGCTAATGATGCTTTAAAAGACGCTAATTATGAGCCTAGCGAATTAAGTGATGAAGAACAATGCCGCGCCGGTGTGATGATTGGTTCCGGTATTGGTGGGTTAAATAATATTTATGAAAATTCTGTTTCATTTCATGAAGTAGGAATTAAACGTATTTCTCCGTTTTTTATTCCGTCTTGCCTGATTAATTTGATTTCCGGCACTGTTTCTATAGAACATAAATTACGTGGTCCAAATCATGCCTGTGTGACGGCTTGTTCCACAGGAACGCACGCCATTGGCGACGCATCTCGTATTATTGCTATGGGTGATGCGGATGTAATGGTTGCCGGCGGTGCCGAATCTGCTGTAAATGTGTTGGGTTTGGCAGGATTTTCACGTATGCACGCAGTCACAGCGGAATTTAATGATGAACCGGAAAAGGCTTCGCGTCCATGGGATAAACGCCGAAGCGGTTTTGTTATGGGCGAAGGTGCTGGTGTTGTGGTTTTGGAAGAATTAGAACACGCAAAAGCGCGTGGAGCGCATATTTATGCCGAAGTCGTTGGCTATGGTATGAGTGGAGACGCTCATCACATGACTGCGCCTTGTCCGGATGGTGATGGAGCTTATCGCGCAATGCAAATGGCTGTTAATCATGCCAAAGAGCATGGTGTTGAACTTGAAGATATTAACTATATAAACGCGCATGGAACATCCACTCCATTGGGGGATTTGGGCGAGGCTCAAGCTGTTAAGCGCTTATTTGGTGACAAGTTAAGCAACACTTCAATGTCTTCAACAAAATCATCTATTGGCCATCTTTTGGGCGCGGCCGGAGCTGTTGAAGCTGTTTACACAATAAAAGCTATAGTGGAACAAACTTGTCCGGCTACCTTGAATTTGGAAGATCCTGCTGATGAAGTTAAAGATATGGATTTAGTTCCTTTAAAACCAAAGAAAAAAGCTATTAAAGCGGCTATGTCAAATTCATTTGGTTTTGGCGGAACAAATTCATCTTTGATTTTCAAGAAATTTGAAGAATAAAAGGATTAAAAAATGAAAAAGCTATTGTTGTTACTTCTGATGATTGGATGTGCAACAATGGCTTTTTTGTATGATTATGTCATTCATCAACCAGTATCTGTTAATAAAGATATTTTATTTTGGGTGCAAAAAGGTGATACCTTAAATAAAATTGCTTTAGGATTAAAAGCGCGGGGGTTGATTAAAAACGAGTATTTGTTCATTTTATATTCAAAAATTAATAAAATTTATCCTCGGGTAAAGGCTGGAGAGTATTTATTTGATAAAAATATTTCATTGGTTCAATTAAGCGAAAAATTAGTTTCCGGTAAAGTATATCTTCGAAAAATAACTTTTCCTGAAGGTTTGACTTCTCGGGAAATTTACGAGCTTTTGAAAAATAATGAGTTTTTAACTCAAGAAGAATTTGAAATTCCGGCTGAAGGAAGTGTTCTGCCGGAGACTTATACATTTTCTCGGGGAGATAGTCCCAAAAAAATCATAAAGCAGGCGCAAAAAGCGATGAATGATGTTTTGGTGCAAACATGGAATGAACGTGCGGAAAATTTACCTTTAGCTTCAAAAGAGGATTTACTGATTTTGGCTTCTATTGTGGAAAAAGAAACCGGAATAGGAACAGAAAGAGCGGAGGTTGCATCCGTTTTTATTAATCGTTTAAATCAGGGAATGCTATTACAAACCGATCCAACTGTTATTTATGCCGTAACAGGTGGCAAAGAAGAGTTAAATCGTTCTTTGACGCGAAATGATTTGCGGTTTGACAGTCCTTACAATACCTATAAGTATGCGGGTCTTCCACCGACGCCGATATGCAATCCGGGGAAAAATGCAATTTTTGCGGCGGCTCATCCGGCAAACACGCCTTACCTTTATTTTGTTGCTTCCGGAAAAGGAGGACACAATTTTTCCAAAACTCTTAGTGAACACAATGAAGATGTTCGTAAATGGCGGGAGTTAAATAAATAACTAGACAAAACATTTCAAATATGCTAATTTGTACAAAAGCAGAAAAAGGAAGTATTGTCTCATGTTTTTTTCAAATAACAATACGGAAGATATTTCTAAATTTTCAATAGGTATCAGAGATTACTCTTTACCAAATCATTGGCGTGAAAGCGACAGTGACTTTTCATTTAATCATAAAAAAACAATTTTGATTCTGCCGGGGAGTGGAACAAACAGCGCCAAAGAAGCAAATGGCATGTGTAAGATTGTGGAACAAATGCTTCCGGAAGAAGAAAAAAATAATTTTCAAATTTGTTCGCTGTATTATGCAAATTCTTTCACATTGTCTGAGCCAACGGTTATTCGGGCTCAAAATCTTTTAGATAAATACATTATTCCGCTTATTTCAAACAAGGATGAATATGGAAATTTGCACCGAATATCCGCGGGAAAAGCGGCGCAAAATATGCGACGCTTGATTCTGTTCACACATTGCTATGGGGGTGATATCCAAAAAGAATTGGATAGACAGTTGCAACAAACAATGAGTGATTTAGGCTATTTGACAGAAGAACGCCGCTTTATTCATCGGCAAATGGTTGTTTTTCAGCATAACAATATAGATGCTTCATTGGAAGACAATACTTTTTTCTCATCACAGTTAATTCGGATTAGTGCTGCCGATGAAAAAACATCATTAAAAGATTTACAACAAAATACTTTTCGTCATTTTGTTTTAGAACATCGACCACAAGAAAATGATGTGTTATGGATTGATTTGTCGCCGGATTGTAATGTGTTGTTGGCAAATAAAATAGCTCTGGTGAACGCTCAAGAGCATAATGGCGGTTATTGGCTTGATAGTTCTTCAAAAAGCTTGGCCGGAAATAAGGAAGAACATATTTTTCAATTGGTTTTTAATGAGGTGTTGAAATCTTCTTATTTTATCGAAAATATGTCTCAAATTCTAAAAAAATCACTGTTAACTCATTCTGAAGCTGTAAATCTGGTAACTGTCGCACAAGAAAAAGGGCAAAATTTTTATAATGAATTTGAACAACAAAAAAATGAAATAGCACAAGAATATAATAAAATTAAAAAAGAAATCGAACAAGGGACAATTGCAGAGGCAAAATTTTCAGAAAAAATTTTGTTGGCACAGGATAAAAATGGCTTGTTTTTACTTGATTATGCTTTACAGCATGGTGATTATGGGGATGCTGAGCAAGTTTTTGCAGAAATGAGCAAATATTTACCGGAAAAAACAAAAAATGGTTGGATGCCATGTTTAAGAAGTAAAAATCAGTTGACTGCTATTGAAAAAATTCCCGCATGGATGCAACAAGCTATTGATGGTGGGGCAGTAAATTTGTTTTTTAAATTAGCTGAAAAACTTGGCGATGATTTTGTTTTGCCTCGTCTGGATGAGGCAAGTCCGGAAATTGTACAAAAAATCGCAAGAGCATACACTCAACAGAATTTTCCAAATACGCTGGATAAACAAAGTGTTTATGCAAAATCTTTTGTTTTATTATATAAGTCATTGATGGATAAAAAATTGGTTCAAGAACAACAATTGATGGAAAAAAATATTTTTGAACCAGAAATATTTGGTCATGGTTCTGTTGTTGCATATTTAAAGGATTGTCTGTATAAATATAGCAAAGAGTTAAACGTGCGACCATTGCAAAATTTAATGCAAAAAAAATGGTGGGACTATTTTCAGGGATTTTTTAAAAAAGATGGTAACATGCGTTAAAGAGGGATAAATGTCTGGTGAAGAATATAGGTTTGGTTTAGGCTTAAGGGATGCAAATGTATCAAAGCATTGGCGAGAATTGCCGAGAGATTATTCATTTTTAAATCACAAAACTATTTTGATTTTACCGGGAAGCGGAACACGTTCGGCAAAAGATGCCAATGGCATGTGTAAAATCGCGGAAAATATGCTTGAGGAAAATATTAAAAATTCCGTGAATATTTGTTCTTTGTATTATCCTCGTGCAACTGAATATCGCGAAGGTGCGGCGGTAAGAGCTTTATTTTTGTTGGATGAATATATTATTCCATTGGTTTCATCTAAAAATAAAGAAGGTGATTTAGTTAAAATCGATGCTCATAGCGCTGCTAAAAATTTGCGAAATTTAGTTATATTTACACATTGTTATGGTTCGTATATGGTTGAAACATTGGATGAAAAGTTGTTTGAAACTTTAAAATCACTAAACTATACGCCAGAAGAACAAAAAAATATACAAAGACAATTAGTTGTTGTTCATCATAATTGCATTAGCGATAACATGGGGCGGCTTAATCTTCATTCTACAAATCTGTATAGGCATACGCAAGCGGATGAGCGCTGTTTGCCGACATCATTTAAAAATGACGGATTTCAATTTTATGCGCAAAAAGAAATATTGAATGATAATGAAGTTTTATATGTGAAAATTGCCGAAAATCAGAGAGTTTTGTTGGTAAGTCAGGTTTCGGAATATGCCGAAGATGAACATAACAACGCCTATTGGTCTGATTATAAAAAGACCGAGGGTGGAATTAAAGAAGAGAAAATTTTCAATTTGATTTTTAATGAAGCAGTTGGTTCGTCTTATCAAATAACCGGAATTGAAGATTTTATTCGTCAAGTGGCAAATAAGTCACCTGATTCTAAAAATGTTTTAACTGAGGCGTTGAAATACGGCAAGGAATATGGTGAGGAATATGAAAAATATTTTTCAAATATTTGTAAAACTATTGAAGAGCTGAAAATAAAACAGCAAACAGATCAGTTGAAAGAAAAAGAAATAAAAGTTTTGCCACCGGAAATTTTGCTATATATTGATGAAAAAGGCAAAACTTTACTGGATTATGCTATTGATGATAATAAGATTGTTCAGGCAAAAATACTTTGGAATAGTATTCGTAAATTTTTGCCAAAAGTTAATCAACCGTTGGAAGATGTTGAAATTATAAGCTATAATCATAAAAAAATACAGCAAGATAATGAAATTTATTTACAGAAAATGTTGAAAAATAATAATCCGGAAATGTTTGTTGTTTTAGCAAAGGGAAGTGAGAATTTACCGCGATTAAATTATGCCGAGGCAAATGATAAGATGCTCTTGACTGCGGCGAAAGTCTATGCCGGATTGCCGGCAAAAACCGACCAATTAGATAAACTTTATTATTACAAGTCTTTGATTTATATGTATTCCAGAATAGAGAAAATGCCTGAAACTGAAGAAAGTAATAATATTAAAGAGTTGTTAGAGGCTAAAATATTTACAAAGGCAAATGCTAAAGATATGGCTGTAAAACATAAAATTAAATCATACGCATCTCAATATGGCGTTGAGAGCTTAATTAAAAAAAGTCAACAAGTTTGGGAAAAAAACTTAATGGAAAGCGGTTATAAAGAACTTTGTAAATAACCATAAAGTAAAAGCCGCCATAAAACCGGCACACACATCATCCATCATGACGCCGTAGGCATTTTTCATTTTTTGATCAAACCATTTTACCGGTCCCATTTTGCAAATATCAAAAAAGCGAAAAAGAGCAAAACCGGCAAGATAAATCCAAAGGTTTTGCAAGTTGTTATAAAGATAGTTGCTGACAAATATAAAGGCTAAAAGCTGTCCGACAACTTCATCTATAACAACTTTTCCCGGATCCTTTTCTTCTTGTTCACGGATAATGACATCTGTTGCCAAAACACCAGCCACAAAACATATTATAGCAGCTATCAGCAAGCCGTAAGCACCGGCGAAATATGCTAAAACAAAGGCGAGGGGAAGTGTTCCGAAAGAACCGACTGTCCCCGGAGCTTTGGGAGAAAGACCTAACCCGAAATATGTGGCGATTATTTCTGCTGTTTTGTTGGTTGATGTCATAATTGTCTCCTGTGATTATTAATTTGCATATATTCAAATAATTAATTTAATTTTTTGCAGATAACAATAACTGAAAATATTTTTGCACAAATAACAGTTTAAAATAATGAAAAAATACTTACTTTACAAAGGTCATTGACTAAAGAAAGGAGAAGTAAAATGAGTTGGTTAGATAAAATTGCATTGATATTGACAGTGATTGGTGGGATCAATTGGGGATTGATAGGATTGGTAAAACTTAATATGGTAGAATTAATTTTCGGCTATGTTCCAATTTTAGTAAGTATTATTTATATTTTAGTGGGAATTTCCGCTTGTTATATTTTATATGCGTATTTAGTGAAATAGTTAAAAAAATAAAAATAATTCTTGACTATGTTTTATTCTTATTTTATGTTAGCGCATGAAAAATGCAAGGGCGCTTAGCTCAGTTGGTTAGAGCCGGCCGCTCATAACGGTCTGGTCGCAAGTTCGAGTCTTGCAGCGCCCACCATAGAAACACCCCATAGCGGGTGTTTTTTTGTGGGCATTATAAAATTTCGGTTCATCATCAAAGTTGGGGGCGAAGTAAAAAAGTTATAAAAAAAAGATACGGAGAGCTGAAAGATAAATACCCGATAATTTTAACCAGATTGCTTGATAAAGCTAAAGCGTGGCTAAAACAGCAAAAAAGAGGTTTCGAGCGTTATGGAATGCTGGTATCATCGCAAGCGCAACTACTCATGTCTGGCAGGCATATAATGGCAAGCAGGGTATTGGTCTTTGATTTGGAACATAGGCGCGCCCATTTTTATGCCAAGTGCCTTGGCTTCCTTTGACCTTGAGAAAACAATGCCTTCTCTTATTCAATCCACCACCATAAAAAGGAATGATACTTGTTATTATTCAGAAAACCATGTGTTTTACGCGTGGGGCCCTTTTTTTGCTATTAAAAAACAAGTCTTGAATTAAAAAGAATTGACAAAAAATAAAAATCATCGTACAAATAATGTATTGTTTAATTATTAAATTTTATTCTTATGGACAGTGTTTCTGAAAATTCTGTAGTTGTTACCCCTTGCCGTTTGGTTTACATCAAATCAAACAAGAGTATTGAAATCAAACCTGAACTTGAGCTTGATTTTGATAAATTATTCCAACTATGGGGGATTGAGTGCGGTGGCGTGTACATCAGCTGTCAAAATGGCCTATATGCCGATTGGGACAATATTCCGTTTGGCAATTGGGAGAAAGCGCTAACAATTGCCAATGATGAGACAAAAAAATGTCTGGAAGGTAATTTGCGTGGTAAATGGGAGTTTCGTTTACCGACCGTGGATGAGTTGGGTAGTTGTTTCTTTGAAAAAAGAAAGTTTAACGAGACGGTTGAGATAATTCAAGAGAATACTCCTTCTGAACCGGATAAATGGTTGGATGGCTGGTATTGGTCAAAAGATGAGTTTGGCTGTAACAGTGTTCATACTTTTGACATGAAAGACGGCATTTATTCAACGCATGATCGTCGGGATAGTAATGGTTTTATACGTTTGGCGCTAGCCCCGTGTGAATAAATAAAAAAGAGCTGTGAACTTAGTGTTTCACGGCTTTTTTTTATTTATTTGGTCACATGTGAGAGAATCAGACAATTATTTGAGAGTATCGGGTCTTCAAGTTTTAGGTTGAAATTAGTAAATTATGAGTATGATAACAAAAATTTACAAAAAGCATGTTTGGAGAACAAAATGAAAGAAATGTCTATGAGTGCGTTACTAAGTGCCGGCTTAATGGTCGGAGCACACGATGCTTTTGCCAAAAATAATAATCCGTTGCGAACAAAATAAACTCCGATAGAATAATCGGAGTTTATTTTGTTGTTCAAAAACTAGAACTTATATTTTGCGTTAATATAGCCGGTATGGTCTTGATAATCCTTGCGGAATTTACCTTCATAACCAATGCCGCTTTCAACATCCGGTGTTAAGAAGAAGGTTACGCCGGTGCCAACTTCAATACCAAAGCGGTTTAAGCGATGACCATTCACAACATATCCCGAACCATTGGACAGACTAACAACCGAGTTTTCTCTATCAGAAATAACATCGTATGTCGCCGCCAAACGAGCTTCCGGACGCCAATAAAATTCTTTTGAACCAAAGCAACTAACTAAATCTTTGCCAACTTTTACGCCAGCAACCGCAGTCATAACATCCATTGTTTCAGCTTTTACAGCTTGTCCGGCGCCGTCAACATAGTTATCACGATGAATATTGTTATAACGCAAACCAGTTTCCGGTGTCACATCCACTTTGGCAATTGTGGCATTATAGCCTGTCATCACTTGCGCGCCGATATTGTCGACATCGTATTTAGCCTTATATTTATCACCGGCAACATGTTTAGTTTCATCATAATCAGAATATCCATAAGACATAACGGTGTTGACATACCAATCATTTGGACGATATTCGCCATAGACAAAGCCTGTGTGCGTATCAACATCACTATCCCTCATAAAGCCAGAAATATCGTTATAGACATAGCTGTAACCAACACCAATTCTAAATGCGTCATTAAGTTGTTTTTCAATACCCAATATTGCGCCGTAGCCATCTGATTTAAAGCCGTAAGCTTGAGCTGTGTCATCAACTTTGGCGTGGTTGCCAAACGCCTTTGCCCACACGCTTACGCCGTCCAATTCATCACCGGAGGACAAACCGAATTTGTGCTTTTGGTGAATATCTTCCAAGTGTGACACCACGGTTTTGAACATTTCTGTGTTATGATTTACAGAGCTTGTGCGCACCATAGATATGTCGTTTGGCGCCAAGGCAGTCAAAGCTTCATTAAACTTTTTACCATCATTTTGAGCCAAATCCGCCAATTTATCGGCAACATCGGCGCTAACGGTGCCTTGTTCAAATTTGCTGCCGTCAACCCAAGATTTAGCCTCGTTGGTGTTGTTGCTTGAGCCGCCGTTTTCTTGACTGACTTCTTCGGCCGTTTTCGCCAAACTAATGATGTAATCGCCGGCTTTATCCGCCTTTTCAAAACGATACATATTGTTATCCATCACATCGGCAAAATTATTTTCAAACGCTGTGCCGCTTTCCAGCAAAGTCACGGTTTTGGAGCCTTTTTCCACAAGGCCTTGTCCCAACGTGGCCTTCAAACTACCACCGTTAATGGTCAGTTGATCAGCTTTTAACAAGCCGTTTCCATCACTTTTGACATTGATGGCGACGGTCGAACCGTCATTGAAGGTGGCGTTTTTAAGGTTAATGGTTTGATCACCCACATTCAAAACACCACCATTGGCGACAAAGTTTTCCACATTGGACAACTCGGTGCCGTTTTGCAAATTCAATTCACCGCCGGCGACATTCATTTTATCCGCCTCAATATTGTCATTAAAGTTAATCACGCCTTGCCCCAGAGTGTTGAGAGTGTCAGCGTTGATTGTGCTGTTTATGTTCAATGTGCCTTCGCTGGTGGCGTTGATTGTGCCATTGCCGCTAATACCGCTGTTTAAATTAACTTCGTTATCGGCGCTGGCGTCAATGTTCAACGTGCCGTTGTTTTCGGCAAATGAACCGGTAAAGCCTTTTATGGTCACATCATTAATGCTTACGGTTTGATTTTGGGCAATTGTCATTCCTCCAAAACCACTGCCGTCAACAATGTGACCGGCGCCGCTGATGGACAAGCTATTGCCGGTTAACACTCCTAAATCGGTGTCGGTTGCAATATCCAAACCCATAGAGAATATTTTGTTGGCGTTTTCAAATTGCACGGCTGTTTCCAAAGCATCGATTTGACCAAACTTGAGGTTTCCGGCGTTGTCGGCATTTTCGTAAACAATCAAATAATTGTTTGTGTCTCGGGATGTTCTTTCCACTCTTGCGTTAGAAGCCAACCCCATCACGTCTTTAATCTTTTCATCCGCGACTTTAATGGTGATGATATGGCTGTTGTCATCACCAACAATTTTGATATTGTCTATCAAAATTTTGTTGCCGTTGGCAGATGTTGCGGTGTTGGCGCTTAGAACATCACCTTTTTTAGCGCCAAAATCCACGTCAATTGAGGTGTTTAAATCAGAGTTCAGGGTTAAGTTGCCCAAATTATGATTATTAATTTCGCCGTCTTGCGTGGTTAATTTTCCGCCACTTACAACGAAATTAGCATAATTTGCGCCACTACCATCAGAAAATGAACCGACAGTGTGACCAAACATATTGGAATTATAGTGACCGAGTTTCAACGTGCCCTGAGTCAAATTAACAGTATTGCCAACGACGCTATTGTTAATGGTTATTATATCGTTATTTGCGGTTGCTATCGTTTGTCCGGTCAGATTCAAAATACCATAGCTACCACCTACAGCGTCATTCAACACAATGTCACCGCTATTGAAATTGATTGTCCCCATATTATAAATGGCCTCGGAGATTTGTCGACCATAAGAATTAACAACATGGTTATCGGTAAATTCACTGGCGCCAACAAAAGTTATAGTGCCGCCGTTGTTGTAAATAGCTCCACCAGATGCAACACCGCCTTGATTAAAATTCGTGGAAGCATAATTGCCGATAAATTTTCCGGTGATATTATTTATGTTACCATTATAATTATAAATAGCTCCACCACTTGCCATACCATCGCTAGAAGCTGTGGAGACATAATTGCCAATAAAGTCACCAGCGATATTATTTATGTTACCATTATAATTATAAATAGCCCCACCAGATGATTCTTTGCGATTACCTAAATCAGTACCAGAAGCATAGTTATTTTCAAAATCTCCTTTTATGATATCGATTGTGCCATCGTTATAGATCGCTCCACCGTAGACATCACCATCTGTAGAAGAAGCATGGTTGTCTCTAAAGTCACTAATAATCATACCATTGATTGTGCCACTATTATAAATAGCTCCACCCGATACAGTGTAAGTGGAATAATTAGAGGCGTGGTTGCCGATAAAATCTCCGTCTATACCACCAATTATGCCGTTTGATGCATTATAGATCGCTCCACCACTTGCCACACCTTCCTTAAAATCAGTAGCTAAAGCGTAGTTTTTACTAAAATGTCCTGAGATGTCGCCGATTGAGCCATCGTTATAAATGGCTCCACCAAGCACAGAAACATGATTGTCTGAATTAGTAGAAGCATAATTATTTTCAAAATTTCCGTTTATACTACCGATTGAGCTGTTTGATACATTATAAATCGCACCACCGTAGACGTCATTATCTGTAGAAGAAGCATAGTTGCCAATAAAGTTGCTTGCTAGGCTAGTGATTGTGCCTCTGTTATAAATAGCGCCTCCATATGTTTGGTAAGAACCATCAGTATAGTTGCCGATAAAATTACCGGCTATGCTGTTGATTGTACCGTTATTATAAATAGCTCCACCTTCAGAAGAAACATAGTTACCGATAAAATCACCGATGATACTACCAATTGTTCCTTTGTATTCATCATTATAGGACGCTCTATCATTATAGATCGCTCCACCTGATGCACCTCCACCTGTAGCAGACGCATAGTTACCGATAAAATCACCGGCTATACTATCAATTTTACTGTATTCATCATTATAGATCGCTCCACCATTAGCGCTGCTACGGGCAGAAACATAGTTGCCGATAAAATTACCGGTTATACTATCAATGGTTGCTCTGTTAGAAATAGCTCCACCTGATGCCTTTACGTTTGTAGAAGAAGCATAGTTGCCGATAAAATCTCCGGTGATACTACCGATTGTACCGTTATCATTAACAATCGCACCGCCATAAGAATAATAACCAGAAGCATAGTTACCGATAAAATCACCGGTGATACTACCGATTTTTCCTCTGTTAAAAATAGCTCCACCACCTGCCAGACCATTGCTAGAAACTGTGGAGGCGTAATTGCCGATAAAGTTTCCGGTAATACTATTGATTATTCCAATTGAGGGATAATCATATTCACTATAAATAGCGCCACCAAACACATATGAATAATCAAGAATAGTAGTATTAGAAGCATAGTTACCAATAAAATCGCCGGTAATACTATTGATTGTACCGCTATTATAAATAGCTCCACCCCAAAAATGTTTATTTTCAGATGGAGCAGTACAATTCGCCCCTATAAAATCCGCATTAACATCATAGGATAAAGAGTCTTGGCGTGTGTTGTAAACTTTTCTGTCGGAAGGTTGCGTATAAGTATATTTATAATATTCAACTTTGTTGTTTGGCAGGCTTACCTCAATCACATTGGCAGCCGGTCCGTCCACTTTTTCCCAACGGATGTTTGGAGATGTGCTCAATTTATTGGCATCAATAACAACTTTGTAATATTTTTTTGTGATATTGCCGCTGGCATCCGCTTCTTGCATCACAAAATTATAGTCGCTTTCCGAGCCTTCGACATACTTAAACACACTGGACGGAATTTTTGTTATGTTGTCAAGATTAAAAGAGATGGATGTTGGAGAGGTCAGGCCATCCACCGTTGCCACCGGTGTTCCGGCTAAAATGGAAAGCAATTCGGCGTCTTCATTTGGGGCTGGAGTAAAATAATAACTATTAAAATATCTGTCATTTGCATTGGCAACTCGGATTTTTATGGCGCCTTTCAGTGGCGTTTCTCCAGAAGGTAAAAAATGTAAATTATATGAGTTGGTTGAAATCGCACCGGCGTCAACGGCTTGTTGCGCCGCCGTTTTTATGGCGTCCAGCGTTGGCGTTAACGTTGTTGCGGCGTTTGCTGTTCCAATATTTGCACCCAAAGCAAACAAGCCCATGTTTATCATAAAACATTTTTTCAAAACACTTCGATACTGCGCGTTCAACAGTCCAAGTGCGGTGCGAGTATATCTCATATTTTATCTCCAATATCCAAATAATTTAAGTTAGTTTAGTTCACTCTCGTTTTCTAATAATAACTGCAAACATTATAAATGCAAGCAAAATCGGCGGCAGTTTTATTTTTATGACTTTACCGAAAAAATTATGTCAACAAATTTTGCAATTCGGCGTTTTCTTTGATTTTTTTATGAATGGTGTTGGCATATTTCGCACCCCAATAGTTCAGCTGTATGTCAAAATTGATTTTGGCAAAATCCGCCAAGCATTTTTTGTGGGTGTCATAAATGTTTAATTGTTTAAGCCATTGACTGGTGTCAACAAACGCCTTAATCAAATCATCCAGCTTTTTCTCGCTGTAACCGGAATGAATGATGCTGTTGGCGCGAATGCGGTAATAATATAAATTATGCCGACAAAAAGAAATGCTCTTTGCCAAAACAAGCGCTTTTGTGTGGATTAAAATATCTTCAAAATAGACTTTTTCGGCAAAGAACAAATTATTTTCCACAAAAAATTTTCGGTCATACAATTTGTTCCAGGTTCCGGTGTTTATGTACATTTTATCGGCAAAGGCGGTTAGATCGCATTTTTCCAAGCCGGAATACGTGTTCATGTAGGAACATGGCAAAATTTGCATGGTTTGATCAATAAATTCCGATATGCCAAACAAACACAAGTCTGTCGGATTTTGCTTTATGCTTTCACTCAATATTTGCAAAGTGCTTAAAGACAACCAGTCGTCACTGTCCACAAACAACAAATATTTGCCTTTTGCCGCGCGCACGCCGGTGTTTCTGGCTCCGCCAAGCCCCTTGTTTTTTTGATTTATCACGCAGATTCGCGCGTCCGCTTGCGCGTATTGTTCCAACAACGCCAAACTATTGTCGGTGGAACCGTCGTTAACACAAATTATTTCAAAATCATCATAACTCTGGTTTGTCAAACTTTTTAGGCATAACGGCAAAAAGCGTTGCACATTGTAAACCGGAACAATAATTGAAAACAACGGTTCTTTCGATTTTTTGGCGCTAAAATGAAAGCTGTCTTTTGACAAAAGCAACGTGTCGCAAATTTGCTCATAGTTATAATTTAGCAACGCTAAACCAAAGTTTATGTTTATCAGTTTTAAGTAGATTTTGGCATCCAATTTACCGATTCGATTTCTTAAAAATTCTTGCGATTTTTCAAAAAAGTTTTGGCGAAACGCCGGCTTGGTCATGCTCAAAGTTTCAATGATTTTTTCGTATTCCAACTGAAACAAAGCGTAACTGAAAAATTTGTCCAATCCGCGTTTTTGCGCTTCTTTTTCCATATCTTCAAAAATAGACAACAAATCAACCGCGTTGGCGCCAATGGATTGGGTGACCGATTGCGGATTTTGCGTGTAATGATAAAAATTTTGATAGGTAAAACGAATTTTTTGGGCGTTTATCATTGTGGCGAAATTAAAAAGCGTGTCTTCAAATATGCTGTGCTCTTTCATTTTGAAATGATGCTCACGCAAGAACTCCGCGCGATATATTTTGTTCCACACACCTTGATTGCCATAAAAAAAGTCGGCAATGTCTTTATAATTAACACAATCATTTTCAGTTACATGGGGCTTAAAGGTGCGGGGACTGAAAAATATTGCCTTTATTCCCGTTTTGCTGTCTTCGGTTATGCCGTTAAACATATAAATGTCAACATCTTCCGCGGCAACAATTTGTGCGAATTTTAAATAAACACCGTCAAAAAGATAGTCATCGGCGTCAACAAATGAAACATATTTTCCGCTTGCCGCGTCCATTCCGGCGTTGCGGGCGGCGGCCGCGCCTTTATTGCTTTGATTGATTATTTTTATGTTGGAATTTTTTTGAGCGAATTCGTGTAAAATTTTTTCAGAATCACCTGTTGAGCCGTCATTAACACAAATAAGTTCAAGTTCGCCATCATATTGTTGCGCTAACACACTGTTTAAACAACGCTTCAAATATCTGGCGGCATTATATACCGGAATGACAACGGATATTTTTGGCAACATAAATATATCTCCTTATAATACTAAAATTAAAGAGATTATAAATTATACCGGCTTAAAAGCAAGTAATTCCGTCATCAATTCGCATAAATTTTAATAAAAACATAACCAAACAAGCAAGATAAATTTCAACCTTGTAAAAACATGGTTTACAAACAGGATTCTAATATTTATTATAAATTTTCAAAAAAGGTCGTGCAAATTAAAGAATAGTAAAGCAACCAGATGAAACAACAAGAGCAAAAATATTTTAAAAGTATAATTATTGGAGCGGGGGCTTCGGGTTTGATGTGCGCCGAACATATAGCAGATGCCGGAGAAGTTTTAATTTTGGAAAGACAGGCGCAAGTTGCGGCAAAAGTTAAAATATCCGGTGGCGGAAAATGTAATTTTACAAATTTAGGAGTCACGTGTAATAATTACGTTTGCGCTAATAAACATTTTGTAAAATCTGCGTTGGCGCGCTTTACACCACAAAATATAATTGAGATATTGCAACAAAGTCATGTTGAATATGAAGAACGATTTAATCAGCAAATGTTTGCTTTTGATGCCAATAAAATTACAAATATGCTTTTGAAAAGATGTTTGGCTAAAAATGTAAAAATTCAGACAAATTGCTTAATCAGTAGTGTTGTCAAAGTAGATAATCTATTCAAAATAGATACAAATTTAGGTTGTTATGTTTGTGAAAATTTGGTTGTGGCGACCGGTGGTGTATCTTACCCACAAATGGGGGCTACAGATTTTGGCTATAAAATAGCTCGGCGGTTTGGTCATAAAATCATTAATCCGCGTCCGGCGCTTGTCGGCTTTATGGCGCATCTGGAAAATAGAGATTTTTGTTCGGATTTAGCCGGCGTTTCCGTGCCGGTTGTCATAACAATCGGTCAAAGAAAAATCTGCCGTGATTTGTTGTTTACACATTGGGGAATTTCCGGCCCGGCGGCATTGAATGCTTCTTTGTATTGGCAAAGCGGACAAACACTGTATATTGATTTTTTAAATGGCAAAAGTTTTTATAGTCTGCTGGAAAAACAGTCTAAAAAAACAATTAGTCAGATAATGAATAATATTTTACCAACTCGTTTAGTCAAAAAAATAATCGGCGAGTTAGATTGCAATATTGATAATTTAAGTAATAAAAACAAGCAGATATTGGACGATAAATTTACTAATTTTGCATTTACGCCACAAAAAACAATGGGGCTTAATCGTGCCGAAGTGACAGTGGGCGGTGTTGATGTAAGTCAAATTTCGTCACAGACAATGGAAAGCAAGCTTTGTCCGCATTTATTTTTTATTGGTGAAGTTTTGGATGTTACCGGCGAGTTGGGCGGACTTAATTTACATTGGGCTTGGGCGTCGGCAAAAGCTGTAAAAATATAAATAATAAGTTTTATCGTATTTTGTCAAAATTAACCAGATTGTTGACAAATTTAATGAATATGCTATAATAAGTAAAAATTTATTATTGTTTAACTTATTTTGTTATGAAAAAGGTCTTTCTTTTATTGTTAATCATTTTTTGCGTTTCATCATGCCAGGAAAATGTTTCAGTTGACAAGGGAAATGTGTATGTTGTTGAAAATGTATCCGTTTCGCCAACAACAATCACTTTCAAATTCAAAGGTGTTGAAAAAACGCAAACTTTTTCTTTGGTCTCTTGCCAAGATGAGAGAGGTGAATTTCCTTCTTATGAAAAAGGGGAAATTGTGAAAGTTGAAAATAATCAGGTTTCTCACCTTACGGAAACACCTAATTTTTATATTGTGGTGTTTTTCCTGATAGGCTTTATTATCGGCCGTACTTTAGGGGGATCATCCGGCGTATAAATTTATAGAAAGAGGAGTTGATAAAAAACTCCTCTTTACTATTTTAGAAATATCTTTACAAATATTTTGTTTGCCAATAATATAAAAATGAAGACGCAATAGCGTTTTTAGGGCGTCAGAAAC
>JBNMLT010000006.1:0-18712 GCA_050874965.1 Alphaproteobacteria bacterium | reverse complement strand
TTTCCAAACCTTTCATTGTATGAATAAATGCATCTTGCACATCGGCTGGCAATGAAGTTGAAATACCATTTGGATACACAACATTTGTTTCATAGCCTTCAGGTTCTAAAAATATTTGATGCGATGTTCTATCAGCGAAACGCACCAACTTATCCTCAATGCTTGGACAGTAACGCGGTCCTTTACCGGTAATCAATCCAGAAAACAAAGCACATTTAGAAAAATTATCCCGAATGATTTTATGTGTGATTTCATTAGTATAAGTTATGCCACAATCAATTTGTTTATTGCTCAGACTTTTAGTCATAAACGAAAATGGAATTGGATTTTTATCGCCACTTTGTTTTTCTAAAATAGCCCAGTTTATTGTTTTTCCATTCAAACGAGATGGTGTTCCCGTTTTTAAGCGTCCAAGTTTCAAGCCCAAGGATTTTAAATACGGTGTTATACCAGTGCATGAAACATCTCCAACGCGACCGCCTATGCTCGTCTGATGGCCGGTAAACATTACACCATTTAAAAATGTGCCAGTAGTTAAGACCACAGCCTTTGCTCTATATTCTGTTTGATCAGCAAGCTTTACACCGCAAACAAATTGATTTTCATCCAAAAGAAGTCCTTCAACAGCCCCCTCTTTGATTTCAAGATTTTTCGTATTTTTGAGAGCCTCTTGCATATATTTTTTATAGAGTTCTCTGTCGGCTTGTGCTCGAGGTCCACGAACAGCCGGCCCCTTAGAAAGGTTTAACATTCTAAATTGGATTCCGGCTTTATCAATAATTCTTCCCATTAAGCCATCCAAAGCATCAATTTCGCGAACCAAATGTCCCTTACCCAAACCCCCTATTGCCGGATTGCAAGACATTTCGCCTATAGTAGAAATTTTATGCGTTATCAACAAAGTCTTCGCACCAGTCCGTGCCGCAGCAGCACATGCCTCACAACCAGCATGACCACCACCAACAACAACTACATCATAACTATTATTCATCTTTTCCTCTAAAATTTTTCTTTCAATAAAGCACAAAACAAAAATAAATGCAAATCAAAATACGCCGTATAATTTTAAATACAGCGTATTTACAAAACACAGACATTTAAATACATCGTTATATTTATTTTCCAATGCAAAAACTACTGAATATTTTATCTAAAATTTCATCAACTTCCACCTGTCCTGTAATTTTTCCAATAGCGCGACAAGCCAAGCGGATATCTTCTGCAGCCAACTCAATTTCTTTATGCAAATTGAATCTAGATAAGTTTTCTAAACACTCACACAAAGCTTCCTTATACCTTTGGCGCGTAATAAGCTGGGCGGTACTTTTTTCATACATATTCTGAAATGTTTTATAAATTATTTCAGTTAAAGCAGATATATTTTTATTTTCTTTAGCCGATATTAAAGCACACCCCATCTCCATTAAATCAGTCTTTTTAGTTTCATCAATTTTATCCATTTTATTTGCAACAAACAAATATGGAACAGATATTTTTTTAACATATTCCGAAAATATTTCAGGAGAATCTATAGATCCATCAAACAAGAACAAACAAAAATCAGCTTCAGATATTTTATCTTTTGCCAAATTAACACCTATTTGTTCTATTTCATCTTCAGTTTCACGCAAACCAGCTGTATCCGAAAAAATAACCGGAAAACCTTTTATATCAACATAAGTTTCAATCACATCCCGAGTTGTACCAGCAATATCAGAAACTATAGCCACATTACGTTGAACAATGGCATTTATTAAACTAGATTTTCCCGCGTTTGTCGGTCCAGCTATAACCACCTTAAATCCATCACGCAATCTTTCTTCTATTTTATTGTCTTGTATATGTTTTTTTATATCGTCCACGATTTTAAATACACCATTTTCAATTTTAAATACAGTGTCCTCAGGAATATTTTCGTCTGGAAAATCAATATAAGCTTCAATATAAGACAGAACAGAAACCAACTTCGAACGCCAGTCGTTATACAGATTAAACAAACTTCCTCCCATTTGTTGCAAAGCAACTTTTTGCTGCAAAGAAGTTTCCGCATCAATTAAATCAGCCAAACCATCTGCCTCAGTCAAATCCATTTTACCGTTATAAAATGACCGACGAGAGAATTCTCCCGGTTCTGCCAAACGAAAATCTGCCAAAGAAGACAGTGCCGAAAGAAAACTTTTGATAACAGCTTTAGAGCCATGACAGTTTATTTCAACAGTATTTTCACCAGTAAACGAGGCCGGAGATTTAAATGCCACGACCAATGAGTTATCTAATGTTTCACGTGAAACAGGATTATAAAACTTGGTTAAATACATTTTACGACTAACAATTTTAGAAACGTCCAAATCTGTCATTTGTGAAATAACATCAAAAGCTTTTGTTCCGGAAATTCGAATGACAGCGACTCCAGATTTTCCAAAAACCGTTGATAAAGCATAAATTGTTTTGTTATCCATTTTTCTCTTCCGTTTATCTATAAATTTTACATTATTAAAAATAAGACCAATTTTCTTAACGTGGAATGCGATGTGCACTTTTCATGATAGATAAGTCATTTTTTATAAAACACCCCACTCTACGTCCATTCAACAGATACATTTTTTTAACATTTAACGACCACCATTTTGCCGATATTGCGACATATATTGAAAATTTATTGAATTATTTTGCCGAACAGTATCCAGAGTTTTTTGCATATCTGCCGTAGGAATATCTTTTAATTTTTTTATAGTCGAAAAATCTTTTGGTAAGTTTCCTTTCATTTTCCGCTTATACACAACACAAGCAACATATAACTTTAATGCTTGTTCTTTAGTTAAAGTATCCTTAAAAACAATTGGCTTATTTTTATTACTCGGTTCATTCAACAACCTGACATACATTTCATATTCCGCATCATTACTGAGTTGAACTTTATTTTGCGCTGTATATTTGACTTTGCTGTTTTTTATTGAAAACATATATTCATTTTCATTGTCTGTTAATTTTTGATATCCATCAAATTGCGTCCAATACTTTTTTAAATTTTTGCTCCAAACAGCAGGTTTTTCTGTTGTTTGTTCTGGATATTGAGAAGGCTTGACAGTATCACCCGTTAATTTGTCGTCAACCAATAAAGATAATTCAAATCCATCAATTTTTTGAATAAATTGAGGTTTGTGCATATTAGCGCGCATCATAGCTTTGGCCTTTTGAACCAACTCAGGATTTATATCACCGGATTTAACTTTTGCCTGATATTCCGCCATTCTAGATGATAATTTTTGTGAACACGGCACAATAATTTCTTTCCTAACATTATTATCTATTTTAACTTCGTATTCAGGTTTTATATATGATGATAAATTTTTTTCCTCAAAAGATTTTGTTTGTGGATTATATAATCTAAAACGGTAAAATAAAGAACGATTTAACAAAAACTCCTTTCTATCCGTATCTTTTTTTAAGGAAAGTGGCACTTTTTTCATATCAATCAGCATATTTTTTCGAAACTGCCCTTTATCATAATCCTTTCTATGATATTTTTCAAAATGTTCAAATGAACATCTTATTAAATTTTCGGGGTTTTGAACATATTCAAACCGTTTATCCTTAGGAATAGAGGTTATTTCCACTACAAGCTCCATTGATTCATTATCAAAACTAGAAAAATCTGTCGGATCTCCATTTTTTAAATATGCATTAACCGCATTAATCGTTTGCGAAAGATAGGCGCTACGCTCATCTTCCACCTGCAAACGATAATAATCCTCAACCGATAACATTTTAGCGGACTTTTTTAAATTTAAACCGGAAGAAAGCACCTCATTTTTAATATGAACCAACTCATGATTCAAGGTGAGAAAGCGGTGCATCACATTCTTTTTTTCTTCCATATAAACACTATACAAACTTCTTTCTTTAGGGTCTGGAAAAACCCGCTCCAAAGGTCTTCTTAAATTTCTTTGAACTTCTCTATTAGCAATAATGATAAGTCGCTTTAGGGTATTATAATCCTCTGGAGAAAAAGAAAAATGGTTTCTCACAAACTCTATTTTTTTATTAGCGGTGTAAACACTTGCCCGACGCAATTTAAAATTTTTAACTTCATATTTTTGCTTTTTTTCATTATAGACAACAGGATAAACATCATCCTTGGCCACAATTTTATATCCCAAATTTTGAATAAGCAATGGAACTTCTGAATTTGGAATAACATTATCAAAATGGATTGTGTTTGGCGCATTTTCAATTGATGGCGGCAAAACATTTTTATCCAAATCATTTGAATAATCTTTACGACTTTTTTTGATATTTCCATACCTAATTTCTTGTGCCAAAAAATCAGTATTTTGCCCATCTACTTCTATAAAAAAATCTTTCTCCAAAGAATTTGAACTAATACCGGACGATACAAAATTATTATATCTATTAAAAAAATCACTATACAATATATTTTCACAATATTGCTGAAACATCAGGGCTTTGCGACGTTTTTCCGTTTCACTGTTATATTCTAAATTTATGGCAATTACACAGTTATCTGCCGTTGTCACTAATAAAGTTTCTGAACTCATTGATACCGACCTTTTATTTTTTCTAACAATAGCACATGTTTGACAAAAATTCAACAAATTTAGCGGCTATTGCTACGATCAGAAACAGAATTTTGCAGTTCTTGCTGATACTCTTTAAAATGCGTATCCAGCTCGTAACGAACATTTCTGAGCAAAGATTCGTCCTTTGGCGCCCGATTTATCGACTCCAAAAAAGAATTTCCGCCACGGCCATTTAAAACAGACAGCATCATATTGCGTTCCGTCGCATCCAAAACCATAAAAAGGTTTATAACCAAATTATTTAAATATGTATTACCTTCCAACGGCGGTTTATTTCCATATCTATCTGTAAGAAATGTGGCAAATTTTTGACGTAAAGCTTCTTCTTCGCGGCGTTTACCCAATTCAAGTTCATTGTGTTTAACAACAGCTTTTTGCCACATTTCAATGCGGCTGTTCAAGGTTAACCCCAAAGATTGATACGAAGCCATTCGCTGCTCTGGATTTAGGCAACTTTCACACTTTTGCGGCATTTTAGCAACCTGTTGCAGCGCGCGTTTAAACAACTCGCAAAAAGTATTATTTGCTTTCAAAAAAGGACAATATTCCGGACATTTTTTATGAAGATCAGCTTCTGACATATCATTCTCCTTAAGATGGAAAGTAACGCAAAAATGCTTAAAATTCAATAAAGAAAAGCGCCTAAAAGGCGCTTTATTTTTATTCTGCTGTTTCTGGTTTCGCTCGTTTGCGGGCAATAGGATCCAAAATTCGCTTACGCAAACGCAATGATTTTGGCGTGACCTCCAAAAGTTCATCAGCCTGAATATAAGCCAACGCTTGTTCCAAACTCAGCTTGCGTGGCGGAATCAAATCTATGGCTTCATCTTTACCGGCAGCACGAATGTTTGTTAATTGCTTTGATTTTGTCGGATTTACTTCAATATCGTTATATTTTGTATGTTCACCAATAATCATGCCGACATAAACCGGACTATTATGCTCCACAAACATTGGTCCTCTATCTTGCAATTTCCATAAAGAATAAGCAATCGCCTGACCATTTTCACTGGAAATCATCACACCGTTGCGACGATCTTCTATTTCACCTTTATACGGCTCAAAAGCATAAAAAATACGGTTCATTACGCCAGTACCGCGCGTATCTGTCAAAAATTCGGAATGATATCCGATCAACCCACGGGAAGGAGCATGGAAAATCAAACGAACTTTATTGCCAACTTGGGATGGAATCATTTCCACCAATTCAGCACGGCGTTTGCTCAATTTTTCCACCACTGCGCCAGAAAATTCCTCATCAACATCAACCACTACTTCTTCAACAGGTTCTAGAAGCTGACCGTTTTCATCACGTTTCATAATAACACGCGGACGAGAAATAGACAGTTCAAAACCTTCACGACGCATTGTTTCAATCAAAACTCCTAGTTGAAGTTCGCCACGACCAGCCACTTCAAAAGTATCAGAATTATCCGTGCGTGAAATTTTAAGAGCAATATTTCCCTCAGCCTCTTTTTCCAAACGCGCCCAAATCACGCGAGAAGTAACTTTGTCACCTTCTTTACCAGCCAAAGGAGAATCATTCACAGAAAAAGTCATGGACAATGTCGGCGGATCGATCGGCTGAGCTTTAATAAAATCTTTAACATCAACATCCAAAGCGCAAATGGTATCGGCAACCGTACCTTTAACAATTCCGGCAACAGCCACAATATCACCGGCATGAGCAACATCCAAAGCCACGCGTTCCAACCCCTTATAGGCCATGATTTTAGTGATTTTAGCACGTTCAACTTCGCCATGCTCGTTAATTACTTTTACAGCATCATTAACCTTTACACTACCGCTTTGAATTTTACCTGTTAAAATACGTCCCACAAATTTATCTGATTCCAATGTTGTGGCCAACATTCTAAACGGCTTATCCGGTTCGCAAACCGGTTCGCTTACATAGGACAAAATTGTTTCAAACAGCGGTGTTAAATCTTTGTGTTCGTCACTTAACTCGCGCACGGCCCAGCCATTGCGCCCAGACGCATACAAAATAGGGAAATCCAATTGTTCATCAGTAGCATTCAAGCTGACAAACAAATCAAAAATTTCATTCAAAACTTCATCCGGACGGGCGTCTGGTTTGTCGGCTTTATTAATGACAACAATTGGTTTTAAACCTATTTTCAAAGCCTTACCCAAAACAAATTTTGTTTGCGGCATAGGTCCTTCAGAAGCATCAACCAACAAAACAACGCCATCAACCATAGACAAGATGCGTTCTACTTCACCGCCAAAATCAGCGTGTCCCGGTGTATCAACAATATTTATATGAGTACCATGCCAATCAACTGATGTACATTTAGAAAGAATTGTAATACCTCTTTCACGTTCCAAGGCGTTGCTATCCATCACACAATCGGCTACTTTTTGATTATCACGAAAAGTACCGCTTTGGCGCAACAATCCATCTACCAATGTGGTTTTGCCATGGTCCACGTGGGCAATGATGGCAATATTTCTCATACTCATAAATTTTTTCCTTTTATTTAATCTACACAAAAAAGTCTCGCAAAAACAATATCCGCGAGTTCAAATTTGCCTAACAATAGCGCATTTATTTTTAAATTCAAGAGTTTTTACGCTTTATTTTTAAATACTTAACGATAAAATATGCGCTCAACATCCTTAATGTCGGCCGGTGATACATAAATAATCAATTTATCCGAAGCTTTCAGTTTATAATTTTGAGGATTATAAATAAATTTATTTTCACTCACAGCCACAAGAATTGAACTGTTCTCCGGCATTTTTATTTCATCAACAGAAACACCTTCATTGCTGCTACCCTCACCTAAGCGAATCTCCCAAATTTCGCCCATTTCTCGCCCTAAAGCATAGGCTTCATTAATCCGAGCCAGACGAAGATATTGCAAAATTCCAGAAATTGTTATAACAGAACGATCAATTATTGTGTTATTGCGAATATTTGTCGCCAATAAATTATACTCTCGAGAATTTATTAAAGAAACCGCTTGCGTGTCCTTGTTTTTAGAAGCCAACAAAGAAATCAACAAATTGTCTTTATCTTTTTCCGTAACGGCAATACTTATATCTGTTGTCGAAAATCCGGCATCTTCCAAAATACGGTCACTCATTATTTCTCCGGCAATAACAGAGGTTTTATTGAGTTTTTCCGCCAGTCGATGCGCTTTGTTTAAATCGCTTTCTACGACATAATTGCTTATGACATTGTCATCTTCTTCCAATTTTACCGATAAATAATATGAAATTGCATTTGCACCAAAAATCACTGTTTTTTCATAAGGATTATGATCAACACCAAATAAACGCATAACTTCTATATTTCGCGCCGGTGGACAAGCTATATAAATAATATCGTTGCGTTGCAAATAAACATCTTCATCCCCAGTTAAAATTCGATGATTGCCACGCAAAATCAAAACAACAGATGCCGATAATTCAGATAATTTGTTGTTTATATGGCTTACTGAAAACTTCATAAACGGCACATCCGTATCTTTTTGCCGAAAATTAAAAATATTCAATTCATCATTCAAAAAAGGATAAACAGCCATACTTCCGGGAAGTTTAAACATTTCTAATAAAAATTTGGCAATTTCAATATCAGGCGTAATAACCAAATCGACCGGCAAACTTTTTTCATTATACAGTTTATTCCATAACGGATTTAAGTAATATTGCGAATCCACACGGGCTATTTTTCGTGGCACCCCAAAAAGTGTGTAGGCCACCTGACAAGCCACTAAATTGACTTCGTCATTTTCTGTCACAGATATCAACATGTCGGCTTTTTTCATTCCCACAGCTTCTTGAATATCTGGATTGGAAATTGAGCCAACAACCGGTTGAATATCATATTCTTTTGCAATATCGTCCAATTTTGAAGCATCTTCATCAACAACAATTATATCGTTGTTGCCCAGCGTTAAATAACCAACCAGACTCTTACCCACTCCAGACGCGCCACCAATCACTATTTTCATTGTTCCAATCCCGAAAAATAATCGTTAATAAGTTTTTCCGCCGTGTTAAAATCATTTAATTTTGTATATTTTTCTCTAAATTTTTTGGCTTCATACAAACTTTTCACATACCAACCAACATGTTTGCGCGAAACAGCCATTCCTGCCGTTTCGCCATAATACTCCACAAGTAAAGCCAAATGTTTTAACAACATTCTTTTAATTTCATAAACTGTTGGAACTTTCTCTTGTTGATTATAACACAAGTAGTTATGTGTTTGCGCCAATAACCAAGGATTTCCTAAAACAGCCCGACCAATCATCACCCCGTCAACACCGCTTTCCAACATTTTTTGTTTAGCCTTTTGAGGAGAGTCAACATCTCCATTGCCTATTACCGGTATTTTCACACTTTCTTTCACGGATTTAATAATATTCCAATCCGCCTCTCCGCTATATCCTTGGGCGCGTGTCCGGCCATGAACAGTGATGTAAGAAGCGCCACTTTCTTCGCACATTTTTGCAAACTCAACCGCATTAACATGCTCACTATCCCAGCCTTTCCGGAATTTAACACTGACTGCTAAATGGGTTGCTTTTACCACCGCCCCAATAATTTTTGAAGCACGTGGCAGATCCTTCATCAAGGCCGAACCAGACTCGTTATTAACTATTTTTTTTACCGGACACCCCATATTTATATCTAAAGACCGAGCGCCTAAATCCGCCACCAATTTTGCCGCATCCGCAAACAAATCAGCATTATTTCCCACTAATTGCACCACAACCGGATAATTTTCGGATCGTACATCGGCAATTTGCCAACTTTTGGGATTTTTCCGTTGCAACGCATTGATTGCGGCCATTTCAGCATACATATTCCCCTTGCCGCAAGAAGTTAGAATCTGGCGAAATGGTCTATCCGTCACACCGGCCATCGGCGCCAAAAACACCGGACTATCAAACCCGCAAAAAGCCATGTTCTAGTTAACCTTTCCCAAAGCACGAGATAAAATATAATATACTTTTCCAATATCCGAACCTGATATCAAAGCTAATAGCGTGCTGGCGCGGTTATTGCTGCGAGCGGCTTCAATCAAGCTATTAAAATCATCCAAATATTTATCAACGACAACGCGAAAATCCGGTTTTTTCTCATAATCTTCTCGAACAGCCACAACTTCTTTTTTTGTCATATTTTTTGAAAGATACCGAACAAAAACACTGTGATCTCCTTCATAATACTTTTTCCACAGAGCTTCATCATCTCCGGATTTGTTAAAAATACTATTAATGTCTATAGAAATTGTTTCCAACTCGCTGATAATGTCGGCGGAATTTTTCATAAATGTATCAATACTGGCAACCTTAAATTTTTGATTAAAATCGTCATACTGTTTTTGAGTTTTATCATAACTTTCATTTAAATTCACTAAATGTTCACCAACAATTTTTCCAAAATTAGACATTTTTCCTTCATAAGCAGATAAAACTTTTTCAACGCTTCCGGCAGTGTTTGTCATATCTTTATTTAAATTGGCAATTTTTCCGGAAATTTGTTTCAAACTAGCTAGAGCTTTATTAACGTATTCATCTTGTTCTATTAATAATCCGGCATTAGTTTTGCTTTGGTTAGAAATATTATCCGCCGTATCCGACAGTTTACCGATGTTTCCAGACACAAGATTATTAACTTCATGAAATTTATCAATAATTCCACCGGCTTTAGTACTAAAATTATTCACACTCGCCAACAAACCGTCTTCCATCTCTTTCAGTGTTTGCGAAACCGTTGAAAAAACTTTTCCCATTTCGCTATTTTTATCTTGTGTGTTCTTGTAAAATTCTTTTAAGCGATTAACCTCCTCGCCAAGATTTCCAACGGTTAAATTTATATTGTTAACCATGCGGCTTCCTTCGGTTTCCAAAAGTTGGCGTTTATCTGAAATATCCGCACCTAATTGATTAAAAATACCGGTCACCTGCTCTGAAGCCGTCCGCATATCTTTCATTTGAATTTGAATATTTTGTTCCAACGTATTAGAACGTTCAATCATGGCTTCGACTTCCATGCTAATCAGCTTGCCATATTCGCCAAGTTTTTTATCTAAATAACCGGAATTTTTATCCAAAAGCGCCGATTGCTTTTCCACCACTTCTTTTTGCTCATTAATACTGCTTTCTATGTGTGAAATTCCAGAATCCAAACGATGGAATAAATCTTCGCAATTTTCGGCTGTTCTCAAAAATGTTTTTTCTAGATTTTCACCTTTTTCAGCCCAAGATTCAATAATTTTTCCAATTGCCAACTGGCTAGATTCTGAGTAATTGTTCAGTTGTGTTTGTGCTTTTTCAATATTTTCATTATTCACATTCACCACTTCTTTCACCCGCTCCGCCGCTGTTACCATTTCATTAACCATTGGTGTCACAATACTGACTAATTGCTCACTGTCTTCTTTCATTTGCATCGTGTTAACTCTAAAATCAGCCGTTGTCGATGCCGCTTTTTCCGCCACATACGTAAAATTTTCTACCAGCTTTTTTATTTCCGAGTTTAACTCTTGCATTATTTGAGAGGAATAGGTGTCCAATTCTCCAGCCAATGATTTCATTTCGGCAATACGGTCACTTAAATCTCGTTTAATCACATCCGCCTGAGCATAAACATCTCGGGTTGTTTCTTTTAAATCCGCAACTTGAGCTTTTATGGCGTCAGAAATCATTTTGGTTGCCGCATTTCCGTTTGAATCAGGAAAGATAACTTGATTAAGCGAATCCCGCAGCATTTGAGTTTCATTTCTAAAACTATTGCCTCGATCGATATAAGCCATAACAACCCACACAATAGCCAACGGAAGCGTGATTCCCGCCATAAATCCGCTAAATTCATTTGGAACCATCGAAAATAAGTTATCCCACCCAAAAAATTGAGTGATATAGACAGCAACAACGCCAAACCACATCACGCTAAAAACAATCATAAAACGATGCAACCCATTTGCAAACCAACTTTCAGTTTGATCCGACATAGAAAAATTTTCATTTTTTTCAATTTTTTTCAATTTTTTTTCAGGATTTTTAGCGTTCATATTTTCCTCTAACTACTTATTTTTACAATAATCATAAAATAACATAGCGGATAAATAGTAAAAATTTTGCATAAATTTTGCAATTTTATAAAAAAATACATTGATTTTTTTTAACATATATGTATTCTCTTATTATAAATTGTCGCCATTATAGCTCAGTGGTAGAGCACGTCATTGGTAATGACGGGGTCGCAAGTCCGATTCTTGCTAATGGCACCATTTTCTGATTTCCGTCGCTTGAGCGGATTTTTTTTATTGTAAATTTTGCTTAAGTTTAATTTTTAGCAGCCATAGATTTAATATTTTTTGCAAATAAAAACTGAATTGCCAAACAATATTTTCTATTCCGTTTTTTCACAATAAACTTTTTTCATTGTTTCTAGATGTTCTTCCGAAAAATATTGTTTTGCCCGCTCATTTAAATTTTTAAACAAAAGACACGGACCAATTAATGTTGTTGTTGAAAAATGTTCTCGCAAAATTTTTATAATCTTCCAATCATTTCGTTTCATTTGTCTGTAATATTTTTTAGAATTTGTATGGTGAAATCTAAAACCGCTTAAAACTTTTTTTATTACACCTATTTTAGCATCATTTACAATCATTTGCACAAAAAAATTATAGTCTTCGGCGCTTATATATTCTTCATCATAATGTATATTGTGGTCCAAAACAAACTTCCGCCGATAAGACGTTCCGGTATTTGGAATATCATTGTAAATAAAAATAATTTCCAACCAAGCCGAGCCCCAAATATTTCTTATGTTGAAAAAGCCATTGTCCTCCATAGACATAATATATCCATGTACAAGATCCGTTTGAGGATTTTTATCTATATACGATTTTGTTTCCGCTAAAAGTTCCGGTAAGAAAAAATCATCCGAATCTAAAGTTGTTATATAATTTCCTTTAGCTATATCTATAAGACGATTGCGATTAAAAGATATTCCTCTGTTTTTATCATTCTGAATAAAAACAATACGCTTGTCCTTTTTCTGAAAAGCTTTTATTAAGCGCGCCGACATATCTTTTGAACCATCATCTATTATAACCAATTCAAAATTATCATATGTTTGCGCCAAAGCGGAACAAATGGAACGTTTTAAATACTCTTCTCGATTATAGGTTGTCATAACAATAGAAAAAAACGGATGTTCCGGAGCTTCAGAAGCATAAGAAATATTTTGAGAACATACCGGATTGCTATATTGATATATTTTAAATAAATAATAGCCGCCATATATTCCCAAAACGCACAACAAAGAAATTATAAAATAATTCAAATGCTTCATACATAAAATTCCTTTTTCAAATCACCTTTTATTCTTTTATCCTTTCCGACTGTTCCGACAACGGTTCTTCGACATCATTCAAAGCGCTAAAATTTGATAGCTCATTATAATTTCTTATATATTCTTCTTTTGTTAAACAATTTTCCTTAGCCTTTTTTTCGTCTTTATACATATCTTTCCATTCATCCTTGGTCATTGAAAAATTACTATTGATTTCTTTTGACATGTTTTTATCAAAAACAACCATATATTCCGCGTATTCATCTTCTGTTACACAGCCATCTTTATCTTTATCCATCTGAAAATAATTTTCATCCGCAATATTATTAGACACGCTATTAATCAAATTATCCGCAAACTTATCCGAAGGCATTTCCTTAAATTTTTCTAGTGCCGCTTTAGCTTCTTCTAATTTTTTTTGCACTTCAGCCACTGCTTCTTCAGGTGATTTTTCAGAAAATTTTTTAATTTTTTCAAGACGTTCATCTGTGTTATATTCTGCTGCCCATTGCATAATAGAATTAAATTCATTTTTATCTAATTTTTCATCTTTGTTTTTATCCGCTTGCTGAAAATATTTTAAAAATCTTTCTTTTTTTTGTATTTTTTCTTCTTCCGATAAATTAAATTCCGCCTTTATTCCATTTACAATTATAGCATATTCATTTTCAGAGATAAAACCATCACTATTGACATCTGCCACATTAAACATATCTGACACCAAAATCTTTTCATTATCTTGGGTGCTCAGTTCTTTTTGACTCTCATCCTTTATTTCTTGAGCATAAACGTTAAAAACAAAAAAATTACAAATAAAAAAACTTATGAAAAACAGATGTCGAACCATGTTGAAATTCCTCTAAAATAATTATTAGTTACGGAAATTGCTGTATAAATAATAAGCCAAACCCAAAATCAAGCAAAACAACAAAAGATAAAAAGAAATATAAATAATTCCAGCGGCCAGAATAACCGATAGAATAAACAAACATATTTGAATAAAGTATTGACCCCATGTTTTTGAAACTGGCAAAAACAGAGAAAGATCTCTATCTGCGTTTCCGTCCAAACCATGGCCACACTTTAGGCAAAACGTCGCATCCGCCGGAAGATTTGCGCCGCATTCATCGCAAACACGATACAATCCTTCGCCGGTATCCGTTATTTTATGAAAACAAAGTGGACAAAAGCGCCATTTTCCAAAGGAGAAGGGAGATATTTCTTTTTGACAATTAAAACAATAAAATTTTTTCATAAAACCACCTTTTACTAAAATCTCAATATTTTAATATCTAATTTGTTTTAGCCTAAAAAGCAAGCGGTTGAGATTTTTTCAGATTCCGCCTAAAATCAGAAACTGGTCTGCTTTCTTTGGCATTTGTAAAAACTTTATCTTTATCTTTTTTATCAATACATACAAAATTTTTGTAAAATGCTGCTCCTTTTATCACATTTCGGCAATAAAAATTCTCAACACCAAGTTCTGTTTTAATCACAAATTGCAAATTGTTAAAAACAGTTTTTGCGCCTTCACTGTCTAAAAAGCGAGAAACTTCATATATTGGAGTGTTTCTATCAAAATCATCCAAAAAAGTTCTTAACAACAAAATATAAACCCGATAACCACTTTCTTTTTTTAATTCTTGAATTTTATCATACAAAACATTTCCTTTTGTTGTAAATTCTGCAGCTTCGTTAATAAGCTTAACATCCGGATTTTGTTCGGCTATTTTAGCCATTGAAATACCAACATTTCCAGATATTGATGAAACAACTGAATTCTTTGGCAAACTTACTTCTTCAATATCAATAACTTTTTTCAGGTTTCGCATATTTCCCCAGCTTCGATATGGCAAACCCCATAACAACAAAATTGTTAAAAAAGCGCAAGCGCCTCCATATAACCATTTATATACACTTTTTTCCGGCCAAAAATATGACAAAACTTTAACCAGCATCAAAGATATAATCATTTCCACAGGAACAGCATAGCGAATAATGCTAAACACGTAAAACCAAATAAAATAACCAATTACAGCAAACACCAGCAAAAACAGTGTTGGCTGCGATATTTTAACACATTGCCGACCTTTTTTGAAACACAACAACAAGCCTAACCCCAATAACATTAACCACCCCAAAGCCAAACGCGCGTCGAACATTTCTGCTTCTGATGTTACTCTTTCTCGTCCTTGAAACGATGCTAAAAAAGGAAAGACAAGCCAATTCCACCAATTTTTTGCAAAAAATTCATGATAGGTTAAAAAATTCTGCGGATAATATGGAGAGTGGAATATGTTATTCATATATGGGTACATTGGACTTCCCATTTCTTTAAACAAAATCCAGCCCCACCAAGCATACGTTAATAAAAATCCAATAAAACCGGTTAAAGCAAAAATTCCAATGGTTTTAACAGGGGTTTTTAGTTTTTTCCAAAAACATATCAAGGTTAAGCCCAAAGCCAGACACCAAACAATAATCGTTAGTTTCAAACCAAGAGCCGCCCCCATCAACATACCGGAAAAAGCAAAAACCTGCCACCGTTCTTGTTTTAACATGAACAGCTCTTTGTATATTAAATATAATCCTGTCATCACACAAAGAATCACGGGAATTTCATTAGATGAAGTGCCATTTTGCGTTAAAAAACCAAACCCTGTTAAAATAAAAAGCATGGTTAAAAACGTTTGAATTTTTCCTTTAACCGTATCCACAGAAAAGTTTGCTCTAACCAGTAAATACGCCACAAAAGCTAATAGTCCCCAATACAAACTATGATACAACTGATAAACAATAGGTGTGTCATTAAAATGTTCTATTAATAAATAGGCTGGAATTTCTATCAACGGATTTAAATATGAATTTTCAACACCAACAGCTATATCTTGGAAAGTCCGACCATGAAAAAAGGCCCATGCAATGTAATAATGATAATTGTTTATATCCGCAATCACTTCATAACGAAAAACAAAACAAATCGTTGCGCTCACTAAAATGAAAAAAGCCAACATAACTAAATTGCTTTTCATTAGACGAGTCATAATTTGATTTATCATTGGCATTTCACTTTCTCCGAATTCATATTTTAATAAATTAGTAAAGAATATAGCTTACAATGCCTTATTATTTTATTAACAAAAGGAGCCTTCCATGAAAAAAGTTGTAATAATAGGCGCAGGACCAGCCGGTGTGACAGCAGGATATGAACTTTTAAAAAAATCAAAAGATTTTGATGTCACCATTTTGGAAGAAAGCAATTTTATCGGCGGCATTGCCCACACGGCTCAATATAAAGAAAATAAAATAGATTTAGGTGGTCACCGTTTTTTTTCGAAAGACGCCGAAGTTACCGCTTG
The DNA here is from genome assembly GCA_050874965.1 of Alphaproteobacteria bacterium. Taxonomy (GTDB): domain Bacteria; phylum Pseudomonadota; class Alphaproteobacteria; order RF32; family CAG-239; genus RUG410. The sequence continues at coordinate 2,409 of JBNMLT010000006.1, read as the reverse complement.
GTGGAACAAAATTATGCCTCTTCAAGGGGCGCCGGCGCACGATGATATTTTAACCGGAAGAAAAGTTTCTTTAAATCCTAATGGTCCAGACCCAGAAAAAGAGGATGTCGTTTTACTCAAAAGACGCCGCGTTTCCAGAATTTATTATAAGAAAAAATTTTTTGACTATCCTGTTAAAATTAACTTAAACACTATTTTTAACATGGGATTGTTAACAACGGCAGCTGTTGGTTTTAGTTATCTAAAAACATTGGTGCACAAACTTCCTGAAACTTCTTTGGAAAACTTTTATATTAATCGTTTTGGTAAAAAACTCTATTCCATGTTTTTTGAAGATTACACCGAAAAACTATGGGGGCGGCATCCTAAAGAAATTTCAGCAAACTGGGGGGCTCAACGGGTTAAAGGGCTTTCCATTGTTGCCATTTTTAAGGATATTTTCAGCAAACTCCTACCTAAACAACATAAAAACATTGAAACATCCCTGATTGAAGAATTCAGCTATCCCAAACTTGGTCCCGGACAACTCTGGGAAGTGGCCGCGGCTGAATTTGAAAAAATGGGCGGTAAAATTATAAAAAACGCTAAAGTGATTAAATTTAAAACAAATAAAAATAAATTTAAGGAAGTTGTTTATACCAAAGACGGTAAAGAAATTAACATGCCTACCGACATTGTTATTTCATCTATGCCACTAAAAGATTTGGCCGCCGGCATGGATGCCGTTCCAAGTAAAATAGAACGGATTGCCAAAGGATTGCCTTATCGAGATTATGTTATTGTTTGCCTGATGCTCAATAAAATTAATCTAAAAAATAAAACAAAAATAAAAACCATTAACAACCTTGTTCCCGATTGTTGGATTTATGTTCAGGATCGAGGTGTTAAACTCGGACGTATCCAAGTATTTAACAATTGGTCTCCTTATATGGTTGTAAATCCAGAAAAAAATATCTGGATAGGCCTTGAGCACTTTTGTAGCGAAGGTGACAAATATTGGAATATGAATTCAGAAGAATGGAAAGCTTTTGCTATTAACGAGCTTTTAAAAATGGGAATCATTTCTTCTGAAAAAGATGTTGAGGATTCTCATATAGAACGCATAAAAAAAGCGTATCCGGCCTATTTTGACACATATAAAGATATTAACAAGCTTACAGACTTTTTAAAATCCTTTGACAACCTGTATTGTATTGGACGAAACGGACAGCACCGGTATAACAATATGGACCATTCCATGATTACCTCTTTTTTGACAGTACGACACATTCTTGGGGAACTCAAAGATAAAAATGAAATTTGGAACGTTAATGTTGAAAAAGAATATCACGAAAGCGCCACAGAATAGAAGTATATAGACAAACTGTCAGGTTTGATTTGAAAAAATAGATTTTATCTCTTTAAGCGTAACAGAAAATGTTATGATATTTAAACAAAATTAAAGGAGATATAAATGAAAAAAGAATCAAAATCTTATGACCATAAAAAATCATCTCAAAAAATACAACCTACCGTATCTAAAGGAGGATGCGGCTGTGGATGCGGTAGTTCTTCTGTTTCTGAAATAGAAGAAATTGATGAAGTTTCAATGAATAACAAATAGGTGCTTAAATGAAAAATTTGACGGCAAGCGGCGCCAATAGCCGCAGCCGCCATTCCAATGTAACCACGGCTCCTCATGCGGGCTCTGATTTTAATAACTTTATGAATTATTTTTGGAATTATACGGATCTACCCGAAAATTTGCCAGAAGACATGGAACCTCACATTCAAATTACAGAAAATAAAGATTCTATCTCTGTTATGGCCGAACTTCCGGGAATTGATGAAAAAGATTTGGATTTACAAATATCTGCCGATGGTTATTTAGCTGTTAGCGGAGAAAAGAAAAACACCATATCTTCTTCTGAAAAAGATTCATACTTTTCAGAAATATCATACGGTATATTTAAAAGAACAATCCCTTTACCTTGGGATTTAGCCTATAATGATGCGACTGCGACTTATAAAAATGGCGTGCTTTCTGTTTTGATACCAAAAACACAGGTAGAAAAACAAAAATTCAAAAAAATTGCAATTAACACAACTAATAAAAACTAAACATTACTCTGTTTCACATGAAACAGAGTTTTTTTATATAAAGAAAAAGACCTTAATCAAAATTTAAATTCTTTTGTTTAAAATTAAACGTATCTTTTATCTTGATTGAGGATTAATATGTTTAAAAATTTACATTTTATAAAAATAACAGGCTTTGTTTCTTTTATTTCTGTAGGAACCTCTTTAATTCCGTGGTCGGCAAACGCCTATAATCTTTCACCTTTATCTTTTTCTAAAATGTACAATTTAGCGCAAAACGGCGAAGTCGAAGCTTTGCGGGCTTCGGTTAGACGTGGAATGAACATTGAT
>JBNMLT010000005.1:0-18776 GCA_050874965.1 Alphaproteobacteria bacterium | reverse complement strand
GAACAAATCAAAGAAGCTGGTTTGCAAGATATTATGAAGGTGGATGGAATTAGCAAAAAAACAGCGGAAAAGATATATAACTACTTCCATAATTAAAAAAAATGGTCTATGCTAGCGCAGATTTAACGTTATTTCTATGGGGGATACCTTGTATAATTTACCAAATATTTTGACGATTTCAAGAATCGTCGTGATACCGCTCATTTTTATGTCGATTTATTTTACATCGTACGCATGGGCATTATTGGCCGGAATTTTATTTGTTGCCGCTTCTATCACAGACTATTTAGACGGTTATTTAGCTCGGGCTTGGAATGAAACTTCCGCCTTTGGGCGCTTGTTGGACCCGATTGCCGACAAACTTTTAGTGGCGACGGCTTTGGTTGTGATTTTGGCAAAACCGGATATGTATTCTTTAAACCTTACGATTATTCCGGCGTTTGTGATTTTGTGCCGAGAAATTCTGGTGTCGGGTTTACGGGAGTTTTTGCGCGAAGTTAACGTTGGTTTGCCGGTGACAAAGCTGGCAAAATGGAAAACAGCTTTTCAGATGACGGCATTGGCCATGATGTTGTTCAAAAGTTTATGGATTGGTTGGAGTTATTGCGGCGAATTTTTATTGTGGGTTGCGGCAATTTTAACCTTTATCACCGGATATCAATATTATCAAAAAAGTTTGGACTACGTAAAAGCGGAAGAAGCAAAAAAAATAAAAGAAGTTAAAGGTGTGGTGATTGATGAATCTAAGCCGGAAAATTTAAAAACCACAAAGGTTAAAAGCGTGTCGGGGCGCAAAACGAGTCCAAAAGCGCAAACTAAAAAAGTTTCTGCAAAAAAGAAAAATGCGACTTCTAAAAAGAAAGCTTGATTTTGCTCCGAGGTGATGATGGTTAAAGACTGTCCGCATATTTTGGTTATTGATGACGATTTGCGTTTGCGTAATTTGTTACAGCGTTATTTGCAAGAAAACGGTTTTGCCGTGACGGGTGCTAAAGACGCTGAAAACGCGCGTATGTTTTTGGCTCAATATCAATTTAATTTGCTGATTGTTGATGTTATGATGCCAAATGAAACCGGAATAGAGTTTTTGCAAAAGCTACGACAGGACAACAATGTTCCGGCAATTGTTTTGACTGCCATGGGCGACACGCCGGATCGAATTGCCGGTTTGGAAGCCGGAGCGGATGACTATTTGCCAAAACCGTTTGAACCCAAAGAGTTGGTTTTGCGAATTAATAATATTTTGCGCCGTGTTCCTTCGCAAGACGCTGAAAATAACGGCGTTTTAAAAATGGGATGTTTTTGTTATGATTTAGAAAAGAAGGAACTTTGCGAAAAAGATGGAAAAGTGGTTCACATCACACCGGTGGAACAAGCTATTTTAGGAATATTGGGCGCTAAGAGCGGACAGATTTTCACGCGGGAAAAGCTGGCGGAAATGCTTGGAGCCGGTCAAAATTCACGGTCTATTGACGTGCAAATCACCCGTTTGCGTAAAAAAATTGAAACAGATTCAAAAAATCCACGTTATTTGCAAACAGTGCGTGGTAAAGGATATATGTTGCTAACAGAATAGGAGAAAGTCATGCATATAAAATTTCCCAGAAAAGTTGAGAGTTTTTTAGTTGTGGCGCGGCGACATTTGTTGCCGAGAAGCTTGTTTTTTAGAACAATGCTTTTGATTTTTGTGCCACTAATTGTGGTTCAGGTTGTGTCGATTTATGCTTTTTTGGATGGCAACTGGACAAAAGTTGGGCGTAAGCTGTCGGATAATTTGACCGCGAATATGGCTTTTATTATGAAAATGCATGAAGCAGACAGTGATTTTGCGCAAGTTCAAAAAATGGCTTCTTCAATTTATGGCTTGGATGTTCAATATTATGACAATGAAAACAAGCATACTGTTTGGCGGAAGAATAAAAAAGAAAATCCGCTGGTGACGGGATTTTTGAATGAAGCGATGCATCAGCAATTTCCATTGGCGAACACCGAAATATTTTTGGGCAAGCATCGTTCTAACCTGAATATTTTGATTGATACGGATCAAGGTTTGTACGTGTTTAATACTTCTGTTAAAAATATTTTCAGCAGTTCCATTTTTGGTTTTGTGTTGTGGATGATTGGCACATCTTTGTTGCTGTTTGTGGTGGCGGTGCTGTTTTTGCGAATTCAAGTTCGTTCCATTTCCCAGCTTGCGGCGGCGGCAGAAGATTTTGGTAAAGGCATAAACACCAAATTTAAGCCGTATGGTTCGATAGAGGTTCGCCGCGCCGGTTTGGCGTTTACCAAAATGAAGGAACGCATTATGCGGCAAATTTCCGAAAAAACGCAAATGCTGGCGGGGGTTTCTCACGATTTGCGCACGCCTCTGACGAGAATGAAATTGCAAATGGCGATGATGCCAGAAACGAAAGAAAATAAAGAGTTTGCGCAAGACATTGATGAAATGGAAAAAATGTTGGACGGTTATTTGTCGTATGTTAGCGGTGAAGGTGGTGAAAAATCGACTTTTGTTGATGTTAACGAGATGATTTCGAGCATTATTAACAAATACCGTAAAAATTCAAATGCGATGATTCGTTATTCCACCAACTATGATGTGAGCGCTATTCAGGGACGTGAGCAAGCTTTGCGTCGCGCCTTTACCAATGTGATTGAAAACGCTTTTCATTATGGCAAAACAATTGCGGTTAAGCTTTCGAGCGATGACAACCATTTGGAATTTGAAGTGGATGACGATGGGCCGGGGATTCCGACGGACAAGCGTGATGACGTGTTTAAAGCGTTTTACCGCGTTGAAGGGTCTCGCAACAAAGAAACAGGCGGTGTTGGCTTGGGTTTGGCCATTGCCAAGGATGTGATTGTTTCGCACGGTGGCACAATTACGCTTTCGGACAGTGATTTAGGAGGTTTGAGAGTTCTCATCAGTATTCCCTTGTAACAAGGGATTGAACCGCATTCGCCGATATTTGGGGTATGGACGGTACCGCAGTCGTTTTTCGTGGTAAGAGTAAAAGGAAAATAAAATGAAAATTATCAACGTGGCCGCCGGATTGATTATGTGTGGTGGCAAGGTTCTGATTGGTCAGCGCAAGCATGGCAAAGATTTGGAATATAAATGGGAGTTCCCCGGCGGAAAATTGGAACAAGGAGAAACCTATGAAGCGTGTTTGGCGCGTGAGCTTATGGAAGAAATGGATTTAAAAATTTCGGTTGGCGAGCATTTTATGGATTCCGCCTATGACTACGATTTTGGTCGGGTTGTGTTGCATAGCTATTGGGCAACGTGCGAAAATCAGAATATTCCGGTTGTGTTGGAGCATGAGCAATATAAATGGGTGGCGTTGCAAGATTTGCCGCAATATGACTTTGCGCCGGCGGATAAGCCAATTATTGAGGCGCTGGAAAAGCTTTTGTAGCTTGGGTCGGCTTTTAACCAAATATTTACAGCCCTTGTGCTAAATTGTTACAAATTTGTGAAGAATCGTCCGCATTGCCAAAATATGCTGGTGGTGCGGAAATTTTTGTGATAGATTAAAGATAACAGAAAAGTATATTGAGGGATTAGTATGTATATCTGGATATTATTGGCAACAATCATGGTTGCGCTAAGTTTTTTGAACACGTCGCCGCGTGAAGACAAAGCTGATGTTTTCCGTGAGATTCGAGCGGCGTCGTTGGCAAATCGCTTTCGCGTGGAACATATTGCTTTTATGCGCACTTTAGAATGTCCACTTATATATAACACAAGCCGATATTTCAATGATTATGTGTTTGACGCAACTGATGAGTCTAATGGTTACACATCATATGATGAAAATTTGCCGGTAGGATATAATGCTGATGAAAGTATGGGCGCCATTTATCATTATCTTTATTGTTTTAGAGGCGAACAGGATGAAACGCGTATAGAGGCTGGTTCTCCTGTGGCTGCAGGAACAAGTTGTACCTCATTAACTAATCGTTATGCGATATCATTTGTTCAAATACCAGACAAATGGTTGAATAAAAACACTGAAAAACTTAAGGTTGGGGATGCATCTTACGACGTCATCACGCCTCAAGCCTCGTTTATCAACTATTTGGCCGGTGAAACCAGTGGCATGAAAAACATTGGCTGGGTGTGGTGCGCTGCCGGCAAATGTCATTTGGTTGGACGCACCGCCGCGCATTCTTGGTATGACAAGGATGCCCTGAAACCCGCTAACAAAGTAAAATACACGGAATTTTTGTTTCCAAAATCTCTTATGGAAAATGATAACTTTCAGTTAGCATGTATGAGTGACAAGCCTTGCTTGTTTTCATATGGACGGTTTCGCACAGATGACCAAAGTGGCCATTGTCAGAATTTACTTAAGAGCAAGAGCAACAGTTAAGACTTTTTATAAGGAGAACGCAAATGAAGCGACGTAATATGAATAAAACCATCATGCAGCGCGGCGGTTTGATGATTGAAGCGCTGGCCATGCTGGGTTTGATAGCCGTTGTAACGCCGACGATGTATAAAAAGTCGGCGGAACGCACAATGGAAGTGGAAGACATCAACACCGCGTCCACGATTCGCACCGTGATGAACGCGGCAAACGACTTTGTTTCTTCCAATTATTCTACGCTGATTTCAGAAATGAATAAAAGTAAGGGCACTGCTGCTACTGTAAGAACAATATCGGATGCCGACATTAACGCTTTTCTGCCCTATGGTTTTAATTTAAGCAGCGCGTTGCGTAATTATGGTGAGCCAACTATGAAAGTTGTTCGTCCAGATAAAGATTCTAATAATTTAACAGCATTTGTGGTATTTCCGGCAAAAGCTGATGCGGATGATGGAATCGGACAAGAACGCACGTCACGAATTGCGGCTCTGGTTGGTTCTAATGGTGGTTATAAACCAACTGATGATACGGCGCGCGGTGTTGGGGGAATTTGGAGTTTAGACGCGGAGAAATTCGGCAAGGTGTTTGGAAGCAATATCGGAAAACAATATTCCATTGTAACCGCGTCAACGGATATTATTAACTCGGCGACAAATAATGAAGTGGATATGACGAAATATTTGCAACGTGGTAAAGACGCTGACGGTGGTACAGAATGGAAAAACACCATGCGCACGGATTTGTACATGGGTGGACCTAATGCCGACGGGGATATTTATAAAGACCAAACCGGACCTTATAGTATTCTGAATATTAAGAGTTTGATCGTCGGGACGGATACAGCTCCGGAAGAAGGCAATTATGGCTTGTATCTTGCTGAGGGTGCGGATAATCCAAACGCTTATGTTCATGGCTCCTTAGAAGCCGGCGATGGGCGTTTTAAGGCGGATAGTGAAAATTTGGCATTTGGCACAGGGGCGGATACTTGGAATTTTCTGGTGGATACCGCTGGACATGTTATGAATAAAGGAAATTTGAATCTGGCTTCTGACAATGGAGTTTGGAATGACATCAAAATTGGCGCATTGCGAAACAACGGTGCGAATAAATATCTTATTCGAGGTTCAAAAACGGCAGCAACACTACCCGAGGGGAGTGGTGGTGGAATAGGTGCGCCTTTTGATTATGGCTCGCTTACTTTTATGGATGATCTGATGAAGTTGACTGATGCGAGTAATGATGAAGATAAAAAAGTCAAAATTATGGAAAATGGCTGGGCAAAAGATGAAAATGGAAATGCTTACGGAGATATAAAGTATGTCAGAAGTATTGCATCCACGGATCCGTCTCATCCTACTCAGGTGCCTGTACCGGAATTTCCTGTGGAAATAGATGCTAATACCAAAGTAAAAGGTTTGTTGACCGCAGGACAAATTGACACTAATAAAATCCGCACGGCAAGTTTGTCCGTTGGTTCTGAATATATAAATGATAAATATCAGTGGATGACTGTTGATAAAAAAGGGGTTTTGATTGCAGATCCGTCAGATAGGGATGGTGACACAAAGACCAAGAACAGAATTAATATTAATAAAGATCAGATTGTGTTGAGCGTGGATAAAAATGCTAAAGAAGTGACAAATCCTCGTGGTAAAGATGCTACAGATGGACATGAAACTTCAGCTCATGACGCGCAAATCATAATGAATGCAAAAAATACTGTGGGTACAGGAGATGATGCTGTTTCAAAAGCCGCTTCCATTGAAATCAAGGCGCCAAACGTGGCTATTCATGGCGATTCGACCACGGTTAGCGGTAAAGGCACATTGATTCAAGCCGGCTCTGATATATCTGATTTTGGCGTTACGGGGAATAATTTGGATAATAATAGATTGCTTTTGCGCAATGACAATATGCAGATTAGCATGACTGCCGGTGAAACGGTTACGACAGATGAAGATGGAAAGGAGCATAGAACACCAAATGACACTGCTGAAACGGTTATTGGTCCACGGAATGCTGCGAATAACTATAAGATTCGCACGGTGTTTGACAAAGGCAATGTGGCTCTGGTCGATTCAAATTTGAATGTGTTGAACGAAAATAAATTACCTGTGTTCAGCGTGGGGACAAATGGCAAATCAGATGGTTTTCCAACACCATATGCGGATATATATACTGTGGCAGCTGAAACTAGTGTGGATGCAGAAAAAAAGATAAAAACAATAGGAAGTGAGAACAGATATGATATAGCTGCGCATGGAAATATTGTTTTTACGGAGAATAATGTGCCAAGTAGTTTTGATGAAAAAGGAAATGAGCGTCATACTTATTTATCCATGGGTGATTCATTAAATAAGTTTGCTGCGGTAAACATTTTGGCGGTTACTCTTACATCTGGTCCAAGTTGGGATATTGAAGATCCTCAAGATGCAAGGAATATTGTTATGATTGATCAAGGCGCATCAAATCAATATAAAAAGAACTCAGACGGCTTTTATACTGATGAAAAGGTTCAGCGAAATAAAAGAAATTTAGCAGAACCTGGAACAATTTATATTCGTAAAGGGTATTTGGAAGCTGTTGGTTCTGTAAACATAAGTGATTTAACCGGCGTCAGCACATATCATAATGATGCTAAAACAGGAAATGGTGTTATCGTGGCTTCTCGATTCGTTGCCAATAATCCTAATGTAACTAATCGAGATAATAACTACGGTGCAAATTTTGCAAATTTTGTATCAAAAAGTTCATATGAAAATCCAAGATCTGGTAAATTACATCAATATGATACTTATATGGTTAATCCGGCCTATACTTCGGTCATGCATGATATCAAACTGACGACTCGCGGTGGCGCGCGTTTGAGTGATGTGTTGCCTGATTTTATTAACAAAGGTATTTATGTTGTGTCAAATACTTATGAAGAAATAGCGAATGATTCGTTAACTTTTAACAACTGGCCTAATTTTTGTCCCACAACAAGAGGTAGTGGATCATCTGCGACAGTATATGATTTAAGGTTTGGTGATGGCGCTTGTAATAGAAGTGAAACCGCAGATGGTTACTATAAAAATATAAAAACAATTAGTCTAGGAAAAAGTTGGGCTTCACCGTTTTTAGGTGTCGTACCGGCACCACAATGTCCTCCGGGGTATGGCCGTGTGATTACGCTTACACCATCAAGTTTTGAATTAGGATTAGCAGGTCAATTAAAAAAAGCAGATGGCAGTACGCGGTATTATGTTGCTCCAACAACTTCGATAAGTACATCTGATGTGGCAGATTCAGTAAATAAAGAAGCAAGTTTTGCTCAAGCCAGCGTGCAAGCTGTAAAAGTGAAGGATTCTAGTCCATCAATGACAATCAGTGGTGATATAGGTGGTGTTAATGCGGTAAACAGTAATGTAAATGTATCGAATCTAGAAGGTATTAACACAGCGGAGTATGTATTGACAACAGGTACGGGCTCTAATCTTAAACCTTTAGTCGTTCAGCAAAGCACACGTTTAAAATCTATGGTAAAACCAATTTACTCTGACACAGATAGTAACTATGTTAGAGGTTGGGCAACTATTATGGGATTCTTGTATTTAAATAATTATTATACTGCTTTTGGAACTCCAGACAACACGTCTTATACTTGGAATGTTTTTCCTGTGATGCCTAATACTATTGAAGGTTACGCAACTGTCTATTGCTATTTTGATAGGACAAATATGTTTAAAGATTATAGTGATGCTAGCAAATATTATGTAGATCCATATAATTATATGGTGAATATGCAATTGCCTCCAAAATCTTTTAAGAAGAAATCAAAAGCAGATATTAAGGATGGTCCAGAATGGAAAGAAGATAAGAGTAATGAGGATTATTACCAAGAACGTCTCAACGATCCGGAGTTAAAATATAATGAAGTTTGGTAATCTGTTGATATCTTTTCGATTAAACTTGAAAATAAAGGAGATATTATTGAATATGTAAATGTGTTAAATACGCAATTGGGGGGACGGTACGTCGCAATATCGTTTCTTTAATGAGAAAATCTCCATCCTTCGCAGATGGAGATTTTTTCTATGTAAAATTTCTGTTCTATTTTTGCACAATTACAAAAGGTTACGCACCTTTTCCACAATATGTTCCACGGTGATGCCAAAGTGTTTGTACACATCCTCGCCTTTGCCCGAAGCGCCGAATCCACTCAAACCAATCACATTGGCCGAGGATTCGGTGTATTTTTCCCAGCCATAAACCGCGGCGGCCTCAACGGCGATTCGCGGCGCTTTGCCCAAGATCTCGCGTTTATATTCTTCCGGCTGCGCGTCAAAAAGCTCGCAACACGGCATGGAGACCACGCTGACTTCCACCCCATCGGCGCGCAAGCGCTTTTGCGCTTCAACCGCCAAGGCGACTTCGGTTCCGGTTGCCAAAATCGTGGCTCGCGGCTCTCTTTGCGCCGGTGAAATCACATAAGCGCCGAATCGGCTCATGTTTTTGGTGGTTTCAGCGCGTAAAGTTGGCGCATTTTGACGAGAAAGCGCCAAAATACTTGGCGTTTTTTCGCTTTCCAAGGCAATTTCCCACGCCTCGGCTGTTTCCACCACGTCACACGGCCGAAAAGTGTATATGTTCGGCATGGCGCGATACGACGCCAAATGTTCAATCGGCTGGTGCGTCGGGCCGTCTTCGCCAACGCCAATGGAATCATGCGTCAAAACATAAATCACCCGCAAGCCCATTAACGCCGCCAAACGCATGGATGGACGCATGTAGTCGGAAAATACAAAAAACGTGCCGCCATAAGGAATAACTCCGTCATGCAACGCCATGCCGTTCATTATTGCGCCCATGGCGTGCTCTCGAATGCCATACATCACGTTGTTGCCGTCATAGTCCGCCGCGGTGATGGTTTTCATTCCTTCCACAAAGGTTAAGTTTGAGGCCGCCAAATCCGCCGAGCCGCCGATGATTTGCGGAATGCGCCCCATGATGTTTTCCAAACACAATTGCGAGGCTTTGCGCGTGGCAACGGAAATTTGTTCTTTAACGGCTTTCTTTTTCAGCTCGTTCAAATCTTTGTTCCAATTTTGCGGCAATTTGTTGGCAATGTATTCTAAAAATGTGGTGTTTGCTTGCGCGTGGCTTTGCCATTGAGCGTATGGCGCCGCCGAACGCTGCCCCGCCGCCCGCCAAGCCGCCATGATTTCGGTCGGAATCTCAAACGGCGCCGCCGTCCAACCCAAGTTTTGCCGCATTTCCGCTAATTCTTCCGCCCCCAGTGGCGAACCATGAACTTTGGAGGTGCCTTGCTTGTGCGGCGCGCCAAACCCGATGGTGGTTTTGCAGGCAATCAAGGTTGGTTTATCGGCTTTTCTCGCCTGTTCAATAGCATTGGCGATTTCAGCGTAATCATGGCCGTTGATGCTGATGGTGTTCCAGCCCACAGCCTTGAAACGGGCAATCTGGTCGGTGCCGTTCGATTTATCCACCGTGCCGTCAATGGTGATGTTGTTGTTGTCCCAAAAGACAATCAACTTGTTGAGTTTCCACAACCCCGCCAAAGAAATGGCCTCTTCGGAAATTCCTTCCATCAAACAGCCGTCACCGCAAATCACATAGGTGTGGTGATTGCATAAATCGTCACCGAATTCCGCGTTAATGCGGCGTTCCGCCAACGCCATGCCAACCGCGGATGAAATACCCTGTCCCAGCGGACCGGTCGTCATGTCTATGCCGGCTAAATGACCATATTCCGGATGTCCGGCCGTTTTGGAGCCAAGCTGGCGAAAATTCTTAAGGTCGTCCAACGTGATGTCGTTATAACCCATTAAATAAAATAACGAATAAAGCAACATGGAGCCGTGTCCAGCCGACAAAACAAAGCGGTCACGGTCAAACCAACGTGGATCCGCCGGATTAACTTTTATGTATCGGCCAAACAATACGGCGGCCACATCCGCCATGCCAAGCGGCATTCCAGGGTGTCCGGACTTCGCTTTTTCTATGGCGTCGGCGCTTAAAAAACGAATGGCGTTGGCCATTTGCTGTAATTTATGCTGTTCCTGATTCATTTTTTTCTCCTATAATTTTTCAAATAATGCGACTAATTCGCTGTGCGCGGAATAAACAAATTGGTCGACCAATGTTATTTCGCTGATTTTGTAACCGCCGGCCAGCAACGTGTTGGCATCGTTGACAAACGTGCGCGGATTGCAGGACACGGCAATAATTTTTTGCGGCCGCTCCGTTGGCTCCATGGCGGCAATTCGCGCGGTTTGCGCCGCCGCTCCGGCTCGTGGCGGATCAAACACCACAATGTCAAACGCTTTTAGCTCGTCTTTGTCCAGCGGATACTTAAACAAGTTTTTACGACAAATCTTGATGTTGGAAATCATATTGTGATGAACCGATTTTTGAAAACCTTCCAACAGTTCCGCCGAGGAGTCTATGGCCGTGATTTTGTTTTTGATATTTGCCGCCAACGGATAAGAAAAAGTGCCCACCCCGCAAAATAAATCCGCGATGTTGCCGCTGGAATCTTTTATATATTTTTGCACCAACGCAATCAACGCTTGCTCGCCTTCCGCCGAGGCCTGCAAAAATGTTCCCGCCGGAATAAAAACCTGATAGCCGCCAATATTCAGATACGGCCGACTTTTTTCTACGATGGTTTCCGGTTTATTGTTCTTTATTTGCACCGAAATTCGCGCGATATCCTCAAGGCTGTTGGCAAAATCACACAAAGCCATGCGATGCTCCAAACTTAGGGGTTCGGCAATTTCAAACAAAATATCCAAACCATTAGCCGCTTCGGTCAGCCAAATGTCACCGCTTCCAATATTATAGCCGCGGAATTTTTTGTTTTTGAGCTTTTCGGTGGCTTTTATGGCGCAAAACTCGTTTAAAAAACAGCGAAGCGGCGGTAAAATACCATTGATTTTGGCTGTTAACAGCTGGCAATTTTCAATGTTTGTCAATTTGTGGCTTTTGCTTTCATTGAAACCAAGTCGCAAGTTTCCTCGCTGGTGACTATACGCCAATTCGGCGCGACGTCGAGTGCCGTCGGCAATGAAGACAGGCGCGCCAACGCAAATATCTTTTTGCTTGATGGCCGCGAGGGTCTGCGTAAATTGTTCTAATTTAAGTTTGCGGTAGTTTTCTAATTCAAGGTTGCGGTATAAGCAACCGCCGCAATTTTGTTGATAGGGACAAGACATTTTTATTCCTTATAAAATTTTATTTTCATAATTGTCTAACAGTGAAATTTCTTCGGTTTCCTCATTTTGAAAAACCGGATGAATATTTCGGTTTTGGTTTGGCGCTTTATTTTTCATGATTTGCTTTACTTTTTGCTCGTCATACACTTCCACACGGTTGCGCCCGTTGCTTTTGGCCAAATACATGGCATTGTCAACCTGTCGCAACAAAACATCTAAACTGGCGGTTTCTTCGGAAGACACAACCCCAATGCTGACGGTAAAATGAAATTTTTCATCTTTTTCACTTTCTATTTCTAAATCGGAAATACTTTGACGCAATCTCTCCGCCACAATTTGCGCCGAATGAGTGTTTGTGTTTTCAAGATAAATAACAAATTCTTCGCCGCCAAACCGACAAACGATGTCGTCTTCACGCAAATCATTTTGACAGCAGGCAACCAGTTCGGTTAAAACTTTGTCGCCGGTTTTATGCCCATAGGTGTCGTTGACGTTTTTGAAATTGTCGGCATCTATCATTAACAAACTGAAATTTTGTGATTTTTTAAGCACATTTTTAATGCGTTCCGGCACAACCTTTTCAAAATAACGCCTGTTCCAAGCCAAGGTTAAAGGATCTCGCTCCGCCTGAAACTGTAAGGAGGTTTCACGTTCTTTGCGTAAAGTGATGTTTTGAAAAGCCAGGTATAACGCTATTTCATTGTTGTATTCTATGGCTTTGGCGGACACGGATAGCCAAAACGGCGTCGAATTTATCAGATTGCAAACCATAATGTCAAAATCTTGAAGTTCATGCTCCTTTTCCAATTTGTTAAAAAGCGCTTTTCGGCTTTCATCGTCCACAAAAAAATCTTTTAGTTTGAAATAATGGCACTCTTTTTTTGTTATTCCCAACAGTTCGCCCGCTTTGTTGTTTATAAGCAATATTTTGTCACCGGTAATTTTGGAAATGATAATCGGAAAAGGTGAAAAATCTATCATGGCCGATATTTGAATATTCAGCTTGTCAATGGCGTTCCAACTCTTTTGCAATTCTTGTTTGAGTAAATTTATTTTGATGAAAATCATGGCCGCCGTGAAAATGTAGAGCCAAAACCAGTTGAATATGTTTAAATTTAACCAATTATATTTGAAAAAATAGCTCGAAACAACAAGCTTTCCCCATAACATGAAAATGGATAAAATTAATAGCAAATATCCAAAATTGAAACTTTTGAAAGCCTTATGCATGGCGGTTAGCATAAAAAAGGTTAAACCGCAAAGCGTGACACTGGAATTGATAAAACTAAGACTGCTGGAATTGTAATTGTAAAAAGAATAGTAAAGCCCAATGGTTAAACAGATTGAAACATAAAATGTTAAAATTTCTCGGTTTCCGGATTGGTTGCTTTGAAGCTCCGAGGCGGCGTTTAACCAGATGACAGAGGATAATAAGGCTAAAATCATTTCAACAAATGATACAAAATTGTAATTTAGCCCTATTTTATATAAAATATGCTCGTTCGCGGTTAAATAAGTTATTAAAACAACAATAAGATTTCCTAACTGAAATAAAAAAAGTCCTTTGAAAACCTTAGTCGAGCTTACAAAAAACACTGACCCCATGCCAATGAATAAGGATAAAAATCCAAAAAGTATGTTGTATCCTGAATAAAATATGTTAGAGCTTAACATTATTACACCATTTTTAAATAAAATATGTCTTATACTAGCGGCAATTATTAGAAAAACAAACATTATTTAAAAAAAATGATGAAAAAATTTTTTTAATGGGCTAAATTAAAGTGTGTTGATTGTAGGGGAAATTAAAATGACTTATACCGCTCCGGACCATTATAGCTATAAATTTAGGTTTGATATTGAAAAATTGCCGGCATCGCAAAAAGATAGAATTCCATGCAAATTGGCCGCGTGGGGAATTTTATTTGGTTTGTTTTTTGTGGCCTTGGGACTGTTTGAAGCTGTTTCTTATTTTGTAGAAACTCCCGAAACATCATATGATTTTAGTCTTCCAGAGCAAGAAACATCTTCCCTTGGACAGCTGCGGTGCTTTTTTGATGTGTTTGTGTTTGTGTTTGGCGGATTGATTATTGCTCTTTCTACGATTGGCTTGCTTCGTTATAAAAAAATATTTTTTGACGGTGAAAAAATAAAAATTGTCCATAAGCCTTTATTGGGTGATAAAAAAGTAGAAGTTGAAGATTTATATAACTATTTGGGTGTTTTGTTTAAAGTTGAATATTATCAATTGGGTTTGATTAATCGTAATCGCTATATTATAGAGTTGTATCACAAAGATAAAAACAAACGCGTGCCGTTGTACATTAGTACCAGCGGGCGAAATATTCGTAAAATTTGGGAATATTATGCCGCTAAATTGAAAATGCCGGCGCTGTTTTTGACCGACCATGGTTTGGTTTCTAGACATCATGCCGAGTTGAATAAAACCTTAAAAGAAATGGCTAAAAAATGGCAATTGAAAGCTCTGTATCAAACAGGACCTGCCGCGCCGGATTCTGTGAAATGCAAGGTTAAAAAGAATAAAGTAATCGTTAAAGAAAAAAAATTGTTCTTTGATGCTTACAGCATTTTGGCTTTTTTAGGAGTACTCTTTTTAGGAGGAATTATCGTGGCTTTGTGCTATTATCATAAAACTATTTTACCTTTTGTGGGATTGTGGTGGTTTTGTGGTATTATAGCATTTTGCGCGGCCGTTGTTATTTATACCCTATTAAGTATTTTTAGCAAAGATGTCTTGATTGTGACCAATCGGGATATTATCTTGGGACATAATGTTTTGTTTTTGCGCACAGATGCTGAATTTTTGCCAAAAAATCAGATAGAAGCTGTTGATGTTGGGCATAATCCAACAACGGATAGATATTATTTGTCGGTGATATCTCATGACAAAAGTATGATTTTTGGTAAAAATATGCCTGTCGATGATTTGCGATGGGTTAGAGGATATATAATTCGGGAAATTGTTCGCCAGGACTAATAAAATAATTTGCTTTATTTTGCTTTATTTGGTATGGATGAAATAACTTTTGTTTTTTATGGGGATAAAATTATGAAAAATACAGAAAAAAAAATAAGAAAAAACACCGCTAAAAAAAATACCTCGGTAAAATCTGAAAAAAAAGCGGCAATAGCTGTTGCTCCCGCAAGTAAAAAAGATGTTAATCCAGATTTGACCGATGCTTTTATTAACGAAGTGAGCGAAGAAGTTAAAAACGACAGTTTTAAAGAATTATGGAATCGTTATGGTTTAGTGATGATTGCCATTGTGGTTGTTGCTGTTTGCGGCGCTGTTTCTTTTGAAAAAATTAAAAACGGCTATCAAGAAAGAAATCGTTTAAATACAGAATCCTATATGGATTCAGCTCGTCGGCAAGATCCTGAAGCCATGATTGCGGCATTGCAAAAAATAAATCAGTCGGATCATGGTATTTATGGGGATTTTGCCCGTTTGCAAATTGCCAATGTTTTGTTTGAACAGCAAAAAAATGATGAGGCTTTGTCTATGCTTGAAACTTTAACCAAAGATAAACAAGTGAATTCAGAAGTGCGGCAAATTGCTTTGATTAAATATGCAACATATAAAGTTGATACGCTGAGCAAACAAGAATTAACCGATTTGTTGCAACCTATTTTGACTTCAAATAACTCTTGGACACCATTGGCCAACGATATATTGGCAATGTCGGCTATTCGCGAGGGAGATTTGCAAACGGCTCGAGAAATTTATTTGAATTTGTTAAAAATAAAAGATTTGCCGGAAAGTTTTAAATCTAAAATTCAAGAAATGCTGTCATCATTAAATACGGCGGAATAAAATTACTGCGGGGAAAAATGTTGAGTATAAAAATATCACCTTTAGTCGGATGTCTTGTGGCTGTGGCTTTGATAAGCTCTTGTTCAAACGATAAAGTGTTGCCAAAAGGCGAAAGAATTTCTGTGTTGCAACCGGTGGCAGCCATTAAACCGGATGTGCCGAATGGTGTGTCTAAAATATCTGTCCCATCAGCTTTTGTGAACAAAAGTTGGTCACAAGAAAGTTATAATGCTCAACATGTTCAGCAAAATTTCAAAGTCAGCACTTCTTTTAAAAAGCAGTGGAACAGTAGTTTTGGCAAAGGCGGAGCCAAAAGAGAGTTTTTGATATCCAAGCCATTGGCCTCCGGAAATAAAGTTTACACTTTGGATGCGGCAGGCTTATTGACAGCGTTTGACATTGAAAACGGAAAAGTTGTTTGGGATTTGAAATTACGTGCAAAAAACGATAACGTGGATGACACGGCTTTAAAAGGTGCCGGTATAGCTTTTAGCAATGGCGTTGTGTATGCAACAACCGGATATGGTTCTGTTTATGCGGTTGATGCGCAAAAGGGAAGTGTTTTATGGCAAAAATCGTTGCAAACACCTTTAAGAATTGCGCCAATGGTGGCAAATGGCAATGTTTTTGTGCAAAGTGTGGATAATAAATTTTACGCTTTAAGTTCTAAAAACGGAGAAGAGCAGTGGAAATATGACATATCTTTGGAAAACACAACTTTGGTGGGTGGCGCTCCGGCTGCGTATTCTCCAGATCTGGACATCGTTGTGACAGGGTTCTCAAACGGAGAAATACAAGCTTTTAACGCCACGTTGGGTTCTCCTTTGTGGTCAGATGTTTTAATATCTAACAGGCAGGCGTATTCCTCCACATTTTTAGACACGATAAAATCTGCGCCGGTTATTGAAGGTGAAAATGTTTATGCTATTGGAAATGCAAATGTTCTGACAGCTATTGATTTGCGTAGCGGCTCCAGAAAATGGGAAAAAGAAATTGGCAGCGTGAACACGCCGTTGTTGGTTGGCAACACTTTGTATGTCGTTTCAAATACCAATGATTTATTGGCAATCAACAAAGAAAATGGAGATGTTTTGTGGGCCACACCGATTGATTTGGGCAAAAAAGCTGCAGAAACAACAATCTTTAATCCGGTGATGCTGAATGGCCGCTTGGTGGTTGCTTTGTCAAATGGGACTATTCTCTTATATGTGCCGCAAACAGGAAAATTGTTGAATAGTCTTGATTTAGGTGAAAACTTGAATTCCGCTCCGATTGTGGCCAATGAATATGTGTTCTTTGTCACATCGGATGCTGACATAATTGCTTATAAATAAGGAGAATAAAGTGCTTTCTGTTGCCATTATAGGACGTCCAAATGTCGGAAAATCAACATTATTTAATCGGCTGGTTGGAAAAAAACTTGCCATTGTGCATGACAAACCTGGGGTGACGCGTGATAGAAAAATGGCTCCAACAAAATTTAGAGATTTGGAGTTGCAGCTGATTGATACAGCCGGTTATGAGTATTCCACAACCGACAATATGGAAAGCCGCATGTGGAAACAGACTCAAATGGCAATTGCCGAAGCAGATGTGTGTCTGTTTTTGTTTGACGCACGCGCGGGGGTGCAACCTTACGATGAACTGTTTGCAGACCTTGTTCGTCAAACGCATAAACCTGTTATTCTTTTAGCGAATAAATGCGAAGGTAAAACGCAAGAAAACAGTATTTATGAGGCTTATAAATTGGGATTGGGTGAACCAATTCCTTTTTCTGCCGAACATGGTTTGGGATTTGAAGATTTATACAGCTGTTTAAGTGACGCTGAAAAAATAAAAAGTGAAAGAGAGTCAGCACAGCAATCTGTTGCCGCTATAGGGCAAATTCCCGAAGATTTTTCGGTGGAAGAAAATAATAAGCGACCTATTCAACTGGCTTTTGTCGGGCGCCCAAATGTTGGAAAATCAACATTGGTAAACGCGCTTCTCAATGATGAGCGTATGTTGACAGGGCCGGAAGCCGGTATGACAAGAGATGCTATTACAACAAGCTGGCAATGGAAGGGTCGTAAATTTAATTTGGTGGATACGGCCGGTTTGCGTCGCCAGTCAAAGGTAAATGATTCGCTAGAAAAAATGTCTGTTGAAAGTACAAAATACGCGGCAGACATGGCTCAAGTCGTGGTTCTTGTTTTAGACGCGGATGCTGTGTTGGAAAAGCAAGATTTAACCATTGCGCGTCGTGTTGTTGACGAAGGTCGTGCTTTGGTTATTGCCGTGAATAAATGGGATATAGCTAATCGCAAAGAAGCATTGGATAAGCTCAATTATAAATTGATGACGTCATTAACGCAGATTGCTGGTGTACCAACAGTTACAATTTCCGCCCTAAAAAAAGAAGGGTTGGATAAATTGATGAGCGCTGTTTTAAAAGTTTATGAACGATGGAACACACGAATTCCAACAGCACCGCTTAATAAGTGGTTTGCGGATGTTCAAGAACAAAATCCAGCGCCTTTGGGGAAAAATAAACGCCGGATTAAGTTGAAATTTATCACGCAAGCTAAATCTCGGCCGCCTTCATTCTTTATTTTTTCCAGCAATCCGGAAGGTTTACCAGATTCATATTTGCGCTATTTAACAAATAGTTTGCGGGATACATTTAACTTAGGTGGTGTGCCTATACGGATAACAGTACGCAAGTCTGACAATCCGTATGCTGATTAAAAAAAGAGAGATGTCATCTCTCTTTTTTGTAGAAATTACCATGAGGATATTTATGAAAGAAAAAACATTTATTCGAAGTTTGTTTGTGATTGTAATTATCAATGTGCTTTATCTTTTGGCATCTGTGTTAATCAGTAGGCGTGCGGTTGGAGACGATTTGGAACATATACACGCTTCTTGGTTGGTTTGGCAGGGGCTAATTCCGTATACAGATTTTTTTGAACATCATCATCCGTTGATGTGGTTTTTGTTTGCGCCTTTAGTTGGATTAATGTCTGGAAAATTGTTCGTTTTTTTTATTATACGTTTTATAATGTGCGGTGTTTCTATCGCGACGCTATATGTGGTTTATCGACTGATAAAAGACTTTTGGGGTGATAAGATATCAGCTTTTTTAGCTATATGTATTTTTTGTTTTAGTAACACGGCTATGGATGCCATGGTGCAATTTAAACCAGATGGTTTTATGCATTTGTTCTTTTTTGTTGGCTTATATTACTTTTTTATGTTTTTGCGAGCCAATAAGCAAAAATATTTAAACGTGTCGTTTATTTGTTGGGCTGTGTCTTTTTTGTTTTTGCAAACTGTAATTTTTTTATTGTTGCCTATTGCCTTGTATGGAAT
>JBNMLT010000004.1:0-19198 GCA_050874965.1 Alphaproteobacteria bacterium | reverse complement strand
AAAACTCCAACAAATGATGAACTTAGGATGCAGGGAGAAATGCCTTATTTTAAGGTTTCAGATATGAATACCGAAGGAAATGAGATTTATATGAAATATGCTTCTCTATTTCTAAATCCACAAGCTAAATACCAGACATTTCCTCAAAATTCTATAATCTTTCCTAAAAATGGAGGGGCTGTTTTTACCAATAAAAAAAGAATATTAGTTACAGAATCTTTAGTGGATTTAAATACAGGTGGATATACACCATCAACACACTTGTTCTTTCCATATATATATTATTTATTTTTATCTATTGACTTTAGAAAGATGTATAAAGGCACGGCTCTTCCTACAGTTGATACAGATAAATTGGTTGCTAAATTATTTCCACTTCCACCTTTAGCCGAGCAAAAACGGATTGTCGCTAAAATTGAAGAATTAGAACCACTGGTAAAGCAATATGATAAAGCGGAGACAGAATTATCGGCTTTGAATGGTAGTTTTCCCGAACAGTTGAAAAAATCAATTTTGCAATACGCTATTCAAGGTAAGCTGGTCGCACAAGATGCCAACGATGAGTCAGCCGAGGCTTTATACGCCAAAATCCAAGCTGAAAAACAAAGGCTCATCAAAGAAGGTAAAATTAAAAAGGACAAACCTTTACCACCAATCACCGACGACGAAATACCATTTGAAATCCCTTCAACTTGGAAATGGGTACGACTAAAAGATATATGTTCTCAGATTACCGATGGAGAACACACAACACCTAAAAGGGTTGATAAATCATTGATACCATTGTTAACGGCTAAGAACATTAGGTCTGGATATATTACATATGATAATGTAGATTATGTAGATGAAAATACAGCTAAAAAATGCTGGGAGCGCTGCAATCCTAGAATTAATGATATTTTTATGACTTGCGTCGGTTATATTGGTAGAATGAGTATTTTGAAAGAACAAAGGTCTTTCGTTATTGTAAGAAGTATTGCTTTGATTCGTTCGTTAAAAATATATGTAGATTATTTAAAATATGCGTTAGAAGCGCCTTTCTCACAAATGCAAATGGCAATTGAGACAAAACAAACTGCTCAGCCTTGTTTATATCTAAATAAAATAAATGAAATAATTATACCACTTCCACCACTGGCAGAACAAAAACGCATCGTCTCTAAAGTCAACGACCTAATGCAATATTGTGAAGAATTGGGACATCCAGAGAAGAGAAAAAATGTTGAACCCATAACGATTGGATGGTTGATTGATAAAGGCTTCGCATCGTGTCAACAAAACGGATATACCGATGTAAATGCTATTCTTGATGAATTGAACATCGCAGTTATGCAAGACCGTAATTTGAAAAAAGGTCGCATAGAGTACAAAGATAAACAATTTCAGATTTGGGTTAATGATTTGAATGATAATTGGACTAAAACCCACGAATTAGTGCATTATGTGAACGATAACAACGAGATAAAGTTATATGGCGCAGTTGGTCGTAAGGACGAAACATCATTATCAAAAACAAAAGAACGTAATGTAGATGCCTTAACTGCTGAAATTTTAATGCCTGAAGATATTTTCGTTTCTGCAGTTGAACAAAACAATATCCAAGAATATGCGTTGATAAATAATGCAATTATACGCAAATTGAGTAAACAATTCCGTGTTTCAGACGATGCTGTCAAAATTCGTTTGCAAAATCTCGGCTATCATACAAAGTAAAATAGGACTTAAAATGACGACAATACTTGATCTTTCAGAGATAAAAGCTAGAGATTTTTTCTTAAAAGAAGATAGCTATTCCAATATTGATTTGCCAGAATACATTACTTTTCAAAAAATTTTAGATGATATTTATAAAAATCTTGTAAGTCATAAACTATCCGATTTTTACGATAATAATAAAAAACCGGATAAATGCGATGAAGTTAATTACAAAATTATAGCAAATAAAGACGGATTATATGCTTGGAGACCTTTTCAGCTGATTCATCCAGCATTGTATGTCGAGTTGGTTAAGCAAATAACGGAAAAAGATAATTGGAATATAATTTGTTCAAGGTTTAAAGAATTTCAAAAAAATAAAAAAATACAATGTGCAAGTATTCCTATTGTTTCAACTAACCCTAAAAAAACACAGAAATCTGAACAAATTACAACTTGGTGGAAAGAAACAGAACAAGCTTCAATCAAACAAGCTCTCGAATTTTCATATATTTATGTGACGGATATAACAGATTGTTATGGTTCAATTTATACACATACTATTTGTTGGGCTCTACACGGAAAAGATGAAGCAAAAAAATCTGAAAATAGGGATAATCACAAATTAATCGGTTGTCTGATAGATTCAAAATTAAGAGATATGGCATTTGGACAAACAAATGGTATTCCTCAAGGTTCTGTTTTAATGGATTTTATTGCTGAAATTGTCCTTGGGCACGCAGATTTATTGTTGTCGGAAAAATTAGAGAAGGCTAATATTCAAGATTATCACATAATAAGATATAGAGATGATTATAGAATTTTTGTGAATAATCCAACAGAAGGTGATGCAATTACAAAATATTTGACGGAAATACTAATTGAATTGGGATTAAAACTAAATCCAACTAAAACATCATCTTCAAAAAATATTATATTAGGATCAATAAAAAAAGATAAGTTAGATTTAACTACTTCTCTACTAGGAGAAAAGTATCTTAGTAATGATGCCGAAAATGTGAAATATAATAACCAAAGATTGCTGTTACAAATATACGACTTTGCTGATAAACATCCGAATTCAGGACAATTAAAGAGAATATTAGTTAAATTTTATGAAAAAATGGAAATGGATTGTAAAAAAGATGATACAGGAGTATTGATTAGCATAGTTGCAGATTTAGCTTATAATAATCCTTCAACATATAATCTATGCGCAGCTATAATAAGTAAAATTATTGAATGTGTACCAAGTAATCAAGAAAAAATAAGTTATATAAAGAAGATAAATAAAAAATTCGAAAGTTTGCCCAATACCGGTTTTATGGATATATGGTTACAAAGAATCAGTTATAAAATATCAAAGGATATTCAATACAAAGATAAGTTATGTCTGCTAATGAATCAACAAGATGTTAGTTTGTGGAATTCAGAATGGTTAACTGGAAGATTAAAACAAATAACTGATAAATGCCAAATTATTAATGGTAACATCATAGAGCGTATGTCACCGGTTATTACTCAAAATGAAGTTGATGCATTTCATTTGCAATATGATGAACTTGATTGGGGTGAGGATATTACAGATGATTCTGTTATCTGATATCTAAAAAATACCAATTCTTCGCTTGAACTCTTGAAGATGTGAAAATATAAAATAATAAAAAAGAGTAACGAATGCGAAGTAATAAGTTTAACAAAATTAACAAGAGGGTCGGAAGAAATTCCGGCTCTCTTTGTTTTAAACGAAAGGCAAAAAATGGACAACAAGATTAAGAAAATCCGAGAATTAAACGACAATTTACGGCAAAACTTTTCCGGTGGTAAAGTTATAGTGACAAGAGGTGTTGCCGATTTACCTTTGGCTACACGGCTAAAAATTATACAAAAAGTCCAAAGTTATAATAATTTCAACGCAAGCAATGACCCCTATGGCGAACATGATTTTGGAGCTTTTGACTTAGAGGGCGTTACTTACTTTTGGAAAATTGATTATTACGACCACGATTATATATATTTAAGTGCTGATGCAGCCGATTCTAATTTAACGAATCGCGTTTTAACAATAATGCGTGCAGATGAATATTAAATAAATATTTCGAAAATTTCGAATATTTCGGCAGGTATATTTTATGGAATTGTCATTTATTGTAACTTTAAAAAGTGGGACAGGAGTGGGACAAATTCTTGTTCTAAAAAAGAAAAGACCTAGGATATAACTCCTAAGTCTTTGATTTTGTTGGTGAGCTCGGTGGGATTCGAACCCGCGACCCTTTGATTAAAAGTCAAATGCTCTACCGACTGAGCTACGAACTCGCTTAACGAATATGCTTATATTAAATAAATTTACTGAAGTCAATAGAAAAAATAAAAAAAGTTAAAAAAAATGAATTTAGTGTTTATTTATTAATATTTGTATGTTACTATTCATTAAATTTTAGAAAAACTTTTATTTTGTAGAGGTTATGTATGACTATTGGTAATGAAATCGGGCAAAAAGGCAGATATAGTATTTTACAAAACGCAAAAGGTGAAATCATGCTGATGATGGATAGTCGCGCCGGCGGTCCTGAGAATCCTCGTTTTATTTATGATGGAGGGGAAAAAGCTTTACTGTATCGTTCTCAAGAAAGTTCCGTCGCTTTTAATAATATTGATAAAGGCGCTCGCACACCTTTAAAATCAGTTTCTGAAATTTTGGTTGTCGAAATTGAGAATGACGATGTGGAACGGGAATATATTGTTCCGGTTCGTCTGGTTAAAGATGTTCAGAATCTTATTGTATCTTAAATTGTTTAGAAGATTATAAATGATTGCAGATACCATTTTTTTGTTATTTGTCGTCGTTGTTTTCAGCAGTTTTAAAATTGGTGTAAAAACAGACAAGATTTTTTCTTGGCTGACTTTTTTGTTTTTAGGCGGAATTTTTGGAAATTTTTATCAGTATCAAAATAAATTTCAAGAAAGTGTTTTTTCTTTTGTGTGGAACAGCTCTCCCAGCGGAAATATTACTGTTGATGTGATTTCAAACCCTTATAACTATTATTTGGTTTTGCCTTTTTTGTTTATGACGCTGCTTAGTGTTGGCTATAATGCTGTTTTTCGATATGAAGAACGACGAAATGCCTATAATGCTTTTGTGCTGTTTAATTTGATTTTACTCATTTTAATGATTACCAGCAATAATTTGGTGCAACTTATCTCCGGTGTGTTTGTGGTGGATATCATGGCCTTGCTGATGATTAAAGATGTTGAAAAATCAAAACTTCACGCTACGCTTAATTTAATTGCCGATATGTTGTTGTTTACGGTTTTGGCGGTGATAAACTGTCAATTAGAATCGTTGGATTTACGACAAATTGTTAAATATAATAGAATTGGCTATCATCAGGATTTTGTGGCGGTGGCCGGTTTGATTGCCGTGTTCATAAAACTGGGGATTGTACCGTTTCATGAAGGTTTGCTCAAATTAAAAGATATTCGTTTTCATCGTTTACAAAATGTTTTATTTTTAACATCCTCTGTGTCGGCGCTTATTTTGTTGCAAAAATTCTGTTATTTATGGCAAAACTCCCAACTTTTTTTGCCGGTGTTGCATGTTGGTTGCTTTATTGGAATTTGTTGGGGCGGCATTTGTTTTTGGTGCGCGGAAAATTTAAAGGTTAAGGTTATTTACATGCAAATGTTATTTTGGCCGATTTTGATTTTACTGTGGGCGGATAATCAATTTGCATGGTCAGAATTTTTTACAACTTTGCTTATTTGCCAGTATTTGGGCGTTTGTTTGCTCTATTTTTTGTATTACAAAGCGAATCGGTGCGCAAGTTTGCTAAAAATAAAAGACAGTGGCCTTGTGTTGGGCATGGGCGGTTGGAGTGTCTTAATTTTGTATTTTGTGGTGTTTTTTGCCGAATCGCAAAATATTTGGTTGTTACAGAAAAAAAATGATGGAATAGTTCTGTTTGGGTATTTTTTGTTTAGTTTAACAATGGCGCAAATTTTTCATCAGTTTTGTTTTTTTGCAAAAAAAACTGAAATAAAACAGGTTTATCACCAATCGAAAAATCTTTTTGTGTTTTTGACGGGATTGGCGATTGTCTGGGTGTATAAAAATGAAGCGAATATTATGCTTTTGGTGCAAAACGTTGAAAGTTATTTACCGGTGGCACTTTGGGCGGTAATGGTGTTTTTGCCGATTCCAGAATTTATGTACAAAATATATAATAATAAAAATGTTCAAAATATTAGCGTGTTTAACAAAATTTATAACACGTTGATTGCTGAACCGATTTTGTGGTGCGGCCGAATTTTAGCGGTTTTAATTGATAGAATGCTGATTGAAAAAATGATTGTTGGCGCTACTTCTTTGTGCTTAAAAAGCGCTATACGCTTGTTTAGAAATATTCATTACAATCGGTTGTGGGGCGGATTGGCTATGATCTTGTTGCTTTTTGTGTTGCTGGCAGTCTCATATTATAACGGGAGAATAGAATAGTGTCAGAATTGGTTTTGATATTAATGCTGTTGCCTTTGATCGGCTGTCTCTTTGTCTTGGCGGCGCCGGATGCAAAAAATAATGCCTATCATGTGGCCTTGTTCACATTGATAACCGGAATTATCATTATTCTACGTTTGTTTTCATTATTGGATTTAGAATCATCCTCTCTTTCTTTTAATTTTTCATATCAATGGTTGGAGAATTTTAAATTTGATTTGTATTTTGGCTTGGACGCATTTTCTCTGTTGTTGATTTTGGCGATTTATTTATCTTTGATTATTGGCGTGTCGGGATTGAATGAAAGCACGCGCAAAAATAAGCGGCTTTTAGTGTTAACACTGTGTTTTACGAGCAACATCACCGCTTTTTTATCCTCTGGTGATTTGATGTCTTTTTATGTGTTTTTTGCAAGCATGCTTTTACCGCTGTTTATGCTGGTTGGGGCTTATGGCAATGCAAAAAAAATACAAACGCTTTATCGCTTTTTTCTGTATAATTTTATGGGAATTTTATTTTTATTATTGGCGGCATTGCTTTTGTATAAATTCTATCAGGGAAATGTGCATTTAGATAGAATCGCCGTTATAGATATGTCGCCAAAAGTGGGACTTTTTGTGTGGAGCGCGGCTTGTTTGGCATTTGTTTCGCGCATTCCGGTGTGGCCGTTTCATTCTTGGATAGCCTCGGTTTGCGTCAATATTAAAAATCCGTTGGCTTATATTATGATGAATATGCTTCCGCTGACAGGACTGTATGGTTTTGTGCGCTTCTGGCCGTTGTCCGTGCCGGACAGTATTCAATTGTATTTGCCTTTTATTGAAGCCATGACGATTATAACCATGTTTTTTTTAGCTCTTATCGGTTTGGCTAGTCATGAATTTTTATATAAATTGTTTTCGTACACAACAGTTTATTATTTGTTCTTTTTGCTGGCGGTGGTTTTGCCCACAGACACATTAAAAATGAATATTGCCTATTCTTTGTTTATTTTTTTAATTGTTGTTTCTTCACTGGTTGTTTTAGATTTGCAATTTGAAGAGAAATGTCAGCAAAAAATATGCGGATATCGGGGAATTTTAGCATATATGCCACGATTTTCTTTAGTTATTTCATTTTTTGTGCTCACCGCAGTCGGATTGCCAATGTCTTCACTGTTTTGGAATAATTTTGTGCTTGTATCCGAAATATTTTATGAAAGTTTCGCCATCGGTTTATGCGTTATGATGGCTTTGACATTGGTTGCCTTGGGATTATTGCAAGAATTATATGTTATGCGAGATTTAAAAAAACATGAAACCGGTGCTGAAAATATAGAAGATTTGTCTTCTAGGCAGCTCGTTTTTACAATGGGTGTGGTGGCCATATTGTTTTTATCATTCTTCAATCCGCTTTGGTTTATTTTTTAGGAAAAAACTATGATTGAAAATCTGTTATACTTTTCACCTATTTTACTTTTGATTGTCGGAAGCGCTTTTCTGGCCTTTTGCCATTGGCAGGAAATATCCGTCGGCACAACGTTTAGAATTGCTAAAATTTTCACGATTTTAAGTTTTTGCGCTGCGATTATTTTTTATAACCGGTCGGCATTTCCAATGGTAATGTTTGTAAACAAATTCTCATTATTGTTTTTGGCAATTATGTATGTGGCTATGATTGGGACTTTGTTTCTTTCTAAAAAATGGTATGCCAGCATGAAAATGAACGGCGCGCTTTTTTGTTGTGGCTTGCTCCTATCCGGTATTTCGGGATTTATTTTGGTAACTTCACAACATTTGCTGTTAACTTTTGGTGGTGTTTATTTACTCTTATTCTGCAATTATTTGCTTTTTATTCGAGCTGATAAAAAAAAGGACGTGTATTTGAGCAGCAAGCTCTATGCCGTTTTAGCCGTTTTTGTTTCATTTTTTATAATACTGCTTATTTATGGCGTGTTCGAACAACAAACAGGATTCGATTATCAAAATTTAAGCATTTATTTTGAAAATGAAACAGAAAATACGGTGGCATTTATGATTGCGGCTGGTTTGATTTTGGTTTTTATTTTTTTGTTGGGATTGGCTCCGCTTCATTTTTGGTACACCGAAACGACAGGGCAGATTGTTTTGCCTGTATTTACATATTTCACACTTATTCCGGTCAGCACGTGTTGGGGCGCGTTTATAAAATTAAACACGTATGTTTTGTCGGCGATGGAACCCAGATTAATCTTATTTTATCAGGGAGTTGGGGTGTTAACCATGCTCGTGGGAGCCATTGGTGCTTGTAGCGGAAAAAATATTCGAAAGATTTTTGCCTGTGGTGTTGTTTATCAACAAGGAATTGTTTTTTTGATGCTTCAACATTTGACCACAGAAGCATTGATTACAGCATTTATCTCTCTAAATATCTATATTTTGGCTATGTATGGTATTTGTTCATGTTTATACGGATTAAAAAATAAAGGTGAATATTTGTTTATGTTGAGTGATTTTGAAGGCGCCGCATTTCGAAGTCCGTATTTATCTTTTGCTCTGACGATTTTTTTGTTTTCACTAATAGGATTTCCACCGTTTTTAGGCTTTTTAGGATTGTTTTCGGTTGTTAATAATTTGGTGCTTCATAACCATTTTTATCAACTTGCTTTTTTGTTGATAGCACTGATGACTCTGGCCTATTCTTATTTGCAAATTATAAAAACGTTGTATTTTGAAAATAGCCGTGTTACATTTGATCGCGTGGATAGAGGAATTTACGCCGTTGTTTTATTAACAGTTTTATGGATGATGATTTTAGTGTTGCAACCTCATTTTTTGTTGCAAAATGTGGAATGGATATTTGAAGGAGTGCTGACTTGGAGACAATAGACGGCTGGTGTTGTTATTGGTTGAAAGAGGTTGACAGCACAAACGATGAAATAAAAAAGTATTGTTCTGATGGCGGAAATAAAATTGTTGTGTGCGCTGAAAAACAAGTTGCCGGCAGAGGTCGGCGAGGGCATAGTTGGCTATTTTTAAGCGGAAATTTATTTTTTTCAATGGCTTTTGAGTTTGATATACGACATGCCGGAAAAATAGCTATTATAAGCGGACTGAGTTTGTTGCAAACAATAAAACAAGTCAAAGAAAACGCGGATGTTTTATTAAAATGGCCAAACGATGTTTTGTTGAACAAAGCGAAAGTTAGTGGTATTTTATTGGAAAAAGGCAGTGGAGAGTATTTAATTGTCGGTATAGGCGTTAATGTTGCTCAAAGTCCTTGTTCTAATGAGCTTTGCTATCAAGTGACTTCATTGGCTGAAGCAGGTATAAAAATTGAAAAAGACGCTTTTTTGAGGCGTTATATAAAAGTTTTTTTGCAGAATTTAAGCTTACTGCAAACTCAAGGTTTTGCAGTTCTGCGCAAAGAATGGCTTAAAAACGCCAAAGGGTTGGAACAAGAAATTATTGTTCGGCAAAATGGCAAAGAGAAAAAAGGCATTTTTAAAGGAATAGATGAAAATGCCGCGTTATTAATGGCAACGTCACAAGGGATTGAAAAAATTGTGGCCGGTGACGTGTTTTTTGAAGAGTAAATGATTATGAGCGATTTTAAGAAAAAAGGAGTTTATTTTTTACCATTGGGTGGAGCCGATGAAATTGGCATGAACATGTATATGTATGCGGTTGATGGTAAAATTATTGTGGTTGATGCCGGATATGGTTTTTTGCTTGATGATTTTCCTGGAATGGAACTTGCTTACGCGTCACCGGAATTTTTAGACGCGTATAAAGATGATGTTGTCGGGTTGTTTATAACTCATGGTCATGAAGACCATTTAGGCGCCATAGCTCAAATATGGCCACATTTACAATGTCCGGTTTATGCCATGGATTTTACTTTGGGATTGATTAAATCTCGTTTGGCGGAATTTAAGATGGATAATATTGTTCCATTGGTTTCAGTAAATCAAAACAGAATTGTTGAAGTGCCAAATTTTAGTGTTGAATTCATATCTATTGCGCACTCTGTTCCACAAACCTGTGCCTTGGCTATTCGTACAAAATATGGCAATATTTTACACGCAACAGATTGGCGTTTTGATGATGAAGCCTTGTCTATGCTTCCAACAGATTTTGAGGCTTTGAAAAAGTTATCCAATGAAGGGGTTTCTATGTTGGTATGTGATTCAACCAATATTATGGTTGATAAAAAATCTCCTTCCGAAGCGGAAGTTCGTAAGAGTTTAATGGAAATTATTCCGGAAATTGATGGCGGATTGATTGTGACTTGTTTTGCCTCTAATTTGATGCGTTTAGAAAGTTTGATTTTGGCCGCTAATAAAGCGGAAAGAACGCCGGTATTGCTAGGTAGAACGCTTATAAATAATATTAAAATAGCCAAAGAATGTGGATATTTGCAAGATTTACCACCTGTTCATACCATGGAAGAAGCTAAAGATATTCCTTCGGATAAAGCTATGTATATATGTACAGGGTCACAGGCAAACTATCGTAGCGCGTTGAGCATTATTGCCAATGGTGAAAGTAAATACATTAAATTGGACAACTCGGACACCATTATTTTTTCTTCAAAAATGATTCCCGGTAATGAAGATAAAATTGAAAGAATGCAAGAAAAATTGGCTGCTCAAGGCGCAACTGTGATCACGGATGAAACAGAGCTTGTCCATACTTCCGGCCATGCTTGCCGAGAAGATTTGAAACGCATGTATGATTTATTGAAACCGGCAGTTGTTTTGCCTGTTCACGGTGATAAAAAATTTATTCGCGAGCACAAACGTTTTGCTTTGAGTTGCGGTATCAAGGAGGTGTTTTCGGCTCGCAATGGAGATATGTGCCTGTTGCATGATAATCATATTGAGTTTTTAGAACAGGTTTTCAGTGATATTATCGGTTGGGATAGAAATCGTCCTGTTTCCTTAGGGTCTCAGCTTATTAAAAATCGTCGTCGCATTGCTTTTAATTGCAGCATGTTTATCAGCGCTGTGATAAAAGACAAAAAATTGCTGGATTTGCAGATGTCGTCTATTGATATTTTAGAAGAAAAGGATTGGAATAAATTAGCTGATGAAATTTTAAATACGGTTAGACCATTGATAGAAAAAAAATTATTAGAAGCATCTAATAGCACGCAAATTGAAGATTTTATACGTGGACAAATTCGGCGTCGAGTTTTTGCCGCGACAGAAATTAAACCAGTCACATTCTTACATGTGGCGTTTTTAGATGATCTGAATTGATGAAAAATCCCCGCAACATGAGTTGCAGGGATTTTTTTTTACTTGCGATAGCACTTTGCAATTTCTTTCTCCAGACAAGAATGTTCTTGCATAAACAACTGTCGTTCTGAAGGAGAATATCCTTCTTCGTTGAATTTATTTTCAACTTCTCGAAGTTGTTTTCGGGCCGCGGCAAGTTTTTTGATAAACTTGTCAAGAACTGGAATTTGCGCAAAATCATCAACCATTTCCACCGTGTACAAAAATGTTTTCCGATAGACAATAAAGTCTGGGTAAGCATTTTGCATGCAATTGGTGTCGGCAGAACGTTTGATATAGACATTGGCATAAAAACCGTTGTCTACGCGGATATCAATGATACATGTTTCATTGTGATCCGCAAAGACAGTCACGTGTTTTGATTTCCACGGTTCAGGCAAATTGTCACTCTTTCGAAGCTTTGTCCATTGCTTGTGAATTTTCAGCATATGTTCGTGAACACAGGCAAAAAGACTGCAAGCTGAAGATTTTGCCGGATTTAAATTTTCGGCTTTACCGCTGAAATTTGGCGTGTAGTAAGAAAAACGCAAACAACTGCGTTCATCTGAAAACAGCTGAATCTCAGGCGTAATGGCGCTCAAAAAGACAGGAATAAATCCGCTTGTGTTCGCGTCACCCAGATACAAATCCAGTATTTCGCGAAACTTTAATTCGGATGGATCTGAGGCTGTTTTTGTGCCGTACTTTTCTGCCAAAGCTGCGCAAAGATTTCGCTTTAGAATGGCATCTTTCAGAGCCAAATTGGCAATGGTCTCTTTGAAACGCTCATCTAAAATATTGCATACAATGTCTAAGACGTCGTGCTCAAGGTGCATACCCCAGCAGTAGGCGACAATGACCGCGTCAAGCTCCAGTGTTTGCTTGATGTTGACGTTGCACAACCGAGAAACCAGCTGTACGAACTCATACTGCCAAGGAATCGGGCGCTGATAGCGAATGGCAAAAATGGCATTCGCAATCTTTTTGAACTTCTGGTCAAGCTCATCCACTTGCTTCCAGAGCGCTTCAACGTCTTCCTTGCTACGACATTCATCGACGCAATCTGTTACCTTAAAACGGCGGGGTAAATCACTTTCCAGCAAAAGTTTGCGACGCAAATAGAGCGTTGTAAAAACCTGTTGCCAAATACCGCCTTTGGAAATTAAATACTTCCGTAAAGTTTTCTTTTCCATAATGATAGAAATTAATGATAAGACAATAAAAATTTTAGACTAAAAAGCATATCATCATAAAAAGTTTTTTTTGTCAAGAGATTTGGCGATTTTTTTATTGATAAATTCAATTAATTTCTCTGGATTGTCCCAAACAACAGCAATTTCAAGAACATTTATCGCTTTTTGATAGGCGTGGGGAATTTTGACATAATCTTTGCTGGTTGTGTAAATGTCGGCATTTAGTTCTTTGGCTTTTATTAAAATTTTTTCTAATTCATCATGCGTATAAAAGTGGTGATCTGGAAAATCTATGGTTTTGACAACGTTAAATCCTTGTTGGCATAGAGTGTGATAAAATTTTTGCGGATGCCCGATTCCGGCAAATGCAAGAACATTTTTGTTACCAATGTTGCATGTTTGTGACACTTCTATATGTCCGAAAAATACAGGAAGTTTAGATTTTTCGGCCAAATGATGTTTGTCTTTTCCTAAAATAATGAGGGCATCAGCTCTTTTTATACCTTGTTCAAATGTTTCTCTTAGCGGACCGGCCGGAATGATTTTACCGTTTCCCAAACCATAGCTGCCGTCAAAAACTAAAAATGACAAATCTTTGTGCAGAGTCGGATTTTGAAAGCCATCATCCATAACAATGACATCAGCTCCGTTTCGTATGGCTAACTCTGCGCCTTCAAAACGATTGGCATTAACAATGACGGGGGCTTGTTGCGAAAGCAGAAGTGGCTCATCACCCACTTCTGCCGCGGAATGTTTTTTATTGTTAACCATAATGTTTTGCAATTTCCCGCCATAACCTCGGGTTACAAAATAAGGATGGCGCATTTCTATACCCAGTAGTTTGGCAATTGAAATTGAAACCGGGGTTTTCCCTGTTCCGCCCGCAGAGATATTACCAATGCAAATAACCGGAACAGATGTTTTTTTAGGTAAAATAAACTTTATTCGAGCTTGCGTTAAAAATCCATAAATTTGCCCTAAGGGAAACAATAATTTGGATATAAAAGAATTAGATTGCCAATATTTAGGTGTTTTCATTTTCCATGTATCCTTGAATTTTTTCAGCGATGCCGTCTAAAACTTTTGCTTCACTTGTTGCCCAATTATAAGCCAAGCTTCGTTTGGCCTCTAAAAGTTCTTTGTTGTCCAACAGTTGGTTGACCATGTCAATTAAATCAATAACATCATTTACTTGGATGATAGCATCAGCTTTTTTAGCTCGGTTCATCGCATCGGTAAAATTATGCATGTGTGGGCCGACAATAACGGCGTCACGACACCGAGACGGCTCCATAAAATTTTGCCCTCCATGCGGAATAAGCGAACCGCCAATAAAAACAATCGGGCAAAGCTCATACCAAATACCCATTTCGCCAATGGTATCGGCAATATAAACTTCGGTTTGTGAGGTTATTTGTTCATTTGCTGAGCGCAAGGCAGTGTGTAGACCATATTCGTCATGGAGCGTGTTTCTGATTTCTACGCCGCGAGTTGGATGTCTTGGCGCTATAATCGTTAATAATCCAGCGTGTTTTCCTTCTAATTCTTTTAAAAAGCGCCCAATTTTGGCTTCTTCATCATGGTGTGTGGAGCTGATTAACCAAATCGGACGTTCACCAATTTCTTTTTGGATTTCTTGTTTTTTTTCTTCATCAACCGGTATCGGCAGACCAGCATATTTCAAATTTCCTAAACACATGGCGTCTTTTGCTCCTAAAGCGCGTAAACGATAGGCGTCTTCTTCGGACTGCCCAAGGCATGCTGTGAAACAGTCAAGAATTTCTTTTATGATAAAGTCAAACTGCTGCCAGCGCTTAAATGATTTGTTTGATATACGTCCATTGATTAAAATAAGAGGAATATTCCGGCGCTTAATTGTGGAGAGCATGGCCGGCCAAAATTCTGACTCAAACCACAAAGCAATTGTCGGTTGCCAATGCCGGATAAAACGCGCGGAAAAAACGGGGTTATCTATGGGTAAATATTGGTGAAAAGCTCTTTCAGGAAGCCGTTTTGCCATAACTTCTGCCGAGGTGGTCGTTCCCGTGGTAACCATGACGTGTGCATCAGGGTATAATTCTAGCAAACGATTGATAAGAGGCAGCATGGAGATTGATTCTCCAACAGAGGCGCCATGCAACCAAATCAAGCGTCCGCTTGGGCGAGGTTTAGTCGGCCGTCCAACTCGTTCGTTAAAACGTTTAACATCTTCTTTGCCCATTTTTTTTCGTTTTTCAATGTATCGCCGAATAACAATTGGGTAAAGGGTGCGAACCAACGTATTATAAATTCCAATAAACATCTATTTTCCTTCAATATTAATTTGTTTGCGGCTTTTTTTTGCAATCGTTCCTTGCGGGATAAAAGGCAATCCCATTTTTTTGTCAAGTTTCCAAGTTAATTCATTTAGTGTTGTTTCAATTCTCAAACGGTAATTTTCCAGTTCTTCCGTTGAAGCTTCGGCTGGAATGAAAAATGGCTTGGTTATGCAATAAATTCCACGATGAAAGGGAAGAGGAATTAACATTCTATCCCAGCTTTTTTCTACAACTTTGGAGCCTGCTATACTGTAGGTTATTCCGATAATCGGTTTTCCGGTTTTTTGCGCGTAAAACAGCGGACTCATGGTTAATTTCATGTTTGGACCGCGCGGACCATCCGGAATAATGGCAATGCTATTGTTTTGTTGCAAATTACGCATCAATTCTAAAGCCGCTTCGTTGGAGTTTTTATTACTTGAGCCGCTAATATTTCCTATGCCAAATTTTTTTAAAATATTTACAATCAAACGTCCATCTCTGTGGGGAGAAACAAGAGCATTAAGCGGACGAGACTTGTTCCAAAAATAAGGCATTTCTAGTGTTCTGCCATGCCATCCGATAACAATCATACTGCCATGTTTGTCCAACAGTTCATAAGTTTCTTTAACACCATAGACTTTCCAGCGAGTTGTTTTTCCGACAAACTTTAGATATAGATAAGCTATATATCCGATTATAATTTCAGTTTTTTCTGATTTTAATAAATTTTTAAGCCAAGCTTTCATTTTTTTATTCATACCATTATTTTAGACTTATATCCGTTTATCATACAGGCTTTTTTATGAAATACAATCTGAAAAACTGAAATATTAGGTGTTTTTTTATCATTTTTTGTGATTTAATGACATAAAAGAAAGGATTGAAAATGAGTAAACGATATTTAAAACCCATCCAATTAAAAACTGAACTGGAAAAATGTTTGCATTGTGCCACAAAACCTTGCATGAAAGCTTGTCCGGTACATTGTTCGCCCTGTGATTTTATTTTTGCGGCAAAGTCTGGAGATTGGCAAAAAGCGGCGCAACTGATACAGCGTCAGAATCCTTTAGCACAAAGTTGTGGTTTGATTTGTCCGGCAAAGTTTTGTATGAAAGCTTGCGTTCGCGCCAATATGGATATGCCAATAAAAATTCCGGCCGTACAAGCTGCTATTATGCAAAAGGCAGAAAATTGTCATTTTGCGTCGGAAGACAATTTGGTTTGTTCGGATAAAAAAGTGGCGGTTATTGGAGCTGGTCCAGCCGGTTTTGGGGTCGCGTCACATTTGTTGGCGCAAGGGTATGGCGTGACACTTTTTGAAATGAAAAATAAAATAGGCGGCGCTCTAAATTTAATTCCGGCATATCGTTTACCTCAAGAAGTTATAGAGGCAGATTGGAAAAGATTGTCTCAAAATTCTAAATTAGAATTGAGATTAAATACTTGCGTGCAAGATTATGCTACTTTGTTAAAACAAGGTTTTTCTGGCGTTATTGTTGCTGTTGGAGAGCAACAAAGCCGCTCTTTGGGGATAGATGGCGAGAGTTTTTGTGTGTCTTATGTCAATTATCTCGATAATCCAGAAAAGTATCAAACAAATGGAAACATTGCGGTGGTTGGCGGTGGAGAAGTTGCTTTGGATTGCGCTTTAACAGCAAAACATCAAGGTGGAAATGTGGAAATGTTTGTGCGCCGTCGTTTGAGTGATATGCGAATGGAAAAAGACGATTACGCGGATTTGGTCGAAAATGAAATAAATGTCACCACAATGACCCGAGTTAGCAGAGTGGAACGTCAAAAAAATGGATTGTTGAATGTTTTTACCATTAAAACCCAGTTTAACTCAGAAAATCGGTTGGAAGACGTTTTGAATTCAGAAATTTCCAGACCAAATTTTTCTTTGGTTGTTTTAGCCTTAGGTAGTCGATGCGCTGAAACCTTTATGGACAACAATTTTGTTCAGTATGCCGGAGATTGCGTTAATGGTGGTTCAACGGCAGTGGAAGCCGTGGCGTCAGGTAAAAAGGCTGCTCAGGCATTGTTGGAAAAAATAGGTTAGTCAACAGGTCCTGTTTCACGAAGGTGTTGCTTTATAGCACCTATTTTCCAGCGAAGTGTATCTTTGCTAAATTTATTGATATAATAGAAGTAGCCTACTGTCACAAATAATCCAGCGGCTGTCCAAGAGATGGCGCTGGCGTAAAAGATACCTGAATATCCCATGACTTTGGCCAGATAAATGGCGGCAAAAATACGGGTGGAAAGCTCTATAATGCTTGAAATGAATGGAACAATCGGTTTACCCATGCCTTGAACAGTGTTACGAAATACAAAGATTAAGCCAAGGAAAAAGTAAAATTGGGTACTGATAACTAAATATTCTTTACCAATACGAATGATATCATTGTTGCCGTCGTTAACAAAAATTCCAATCATGTTTTCGCCGACTTCGCGCATGAGAATAAAACCAAAAATACTCAAGCCTGTAGAAATTAAAAAAGCATATTTAGCGCCGCGACGAATACGTGAAAGCAAATTGGCTCCCCAGTTTTGGGCTGAAAAAGTAGCCATGGCCAAGCCAATGGCCATAAGTGGTTGAGTCGCTACTTGTTCAATACGCAACGCGGCGGCAAACGCAGCAATAACAGATGGTCCAAAAGAGTTGCACACGCTTTGCACAATTAAAATGCTAAAAGAGAGAATAGAAAATTGCAGAGCCATCGGAATAGCTATGTTTAGGTGGTCACGCATGATTTGTCCGCTATATTTCATAAAACGTCGTTCCAAACGAAGTAAGGGAAATTTTTTCCACATATAAATGTAGCATAGAACAACAGAAATTGTGTTGGCGACAAGGGTTCCGGTAGCAGAACCAACAACGCCCCAATGAAAATTATTGATAAAAAGGAAGTTTAAAACAATATTAATCAATGAAGAAAAAACTAAAAAATACAATGGTGTTTTGCTGTCTCCCAGTGCGCGGATAAAGCCGGATAACAGGTTAAAAGAAATAATCATCACAGCACTTAAGGACAGCATGAACATAAATTTGTAAGCATCATCAAAAATGGCAGCCGGAACATTCATCAAATGTAACATCGGTTTCAAAAAAATGATTAAGCCCAAGGTCATAAGTACACTTAAAAAAAGCGCGGCCATTAAGCTGTGAAACACGGAACGTTGAACCCCATCATCGTCGTGAGCGCCAAATCGTTGGGCTGTGACAACAGTTAAACCACCGGTAAAGCCAAAGGCTATCATTAGAAACACCATATAAATCGGCGCGGACGAGCCAACAGCGGCTAAAGCTTCGGTTCCCAGTAAACGACCAACAATGACCATGTCGGAAATTTGATAAATTTGTAAGAAAAGATTTCCTAATAAAAGCGGAATAGCAAATTTTACAATAAGTGTCAGCGGGTTACCCGTTGTTAAATCGTTTGTCATCTTTATAACCTCTTTTTCTCTTAAAAATCTTTATAACTTGCGTGTGTTATAACGCAGATTATTTAAATGTAAAGATTAAAAATATTAAATTTTGAGGAAATTAAGCCAGATAATGCTTATGAAATATTAAAAAATATGAAAAAAATTTCACGCTGTAACAATATGTTACGTTATATTTATAAAAAATATGAAAAAAATTAAAAAAAAAAGCTTGATTTATAATTTTTTAGCGTGTATAAACATTTTTGTTGATGAGATGGGCGCTTAGCTCAGCTGGAAGAGCATCTCGTTTACACCGAGAGGGTCGGGAGTTCGAGCCTCTCAGCGCCCACCACTTAAATAGCTGCCGCAAGGCAGTTTTTTGTTTTTAAAGCTTTGAGGCTTAAACTCCCTCGGGAGTTCGTTTGCATTTGTTATAAATTGCTGCGCACAAAACCAGTTTGGCTGGCAATTTATGAATGCTGCACCTTTCGTTGAAAAATATCCATTAAGGGATATTTTTCTGTCTCAAGCCGGTGTCTCAGCGCCCACCACTTAAATAGCTGCTGAAAAGGCGGTTTTTAGTTATAATCTTTTATAAATTTTTCTCAGTTTTTAGGAAATTTATTTATTATAAACGAGAATAGGATTACTTGTTTTGAAATTTTAAATTTAGTGAAATATATTTAGCAATGTATCTGTGCAAGGTTGTCCAAGAACATCCCATGAGGCGAGCTATTTCGCTTTTTGAAACATTTTTGTTTAACAATTCTACAATTTTGTCATGCTCATTTTTTAGTTTTTTATAAGTGAAACCATAAGGCCGTCCCAAATGTTTGCCGTCATTTTT
>JBNMLT010000003.1:0-20863 GCA_050874965.1 Alphaproteobacteria bacterium | reverse complement strand
GGTATGTATATACCATTATCCAACATAATATTCCAATTATTATTAGCATAATAAAATATGGTCTGATAAAATTTCCCCAAAGATCTTCCCAAAAATCTTTCATAATTATTTTTTCCTTATAAAGTCTTCAAGGTTATCTATTCCTGAGCTTATAACAGAGTTTACCATCGCCCTACCTGATGAATATCCTGAGTTTCTACCGAATATTTTGTTTCCAATTTTGTTGCCGGTAATATTTTCAAAAACATTGTTACTTATATTTTTAGCGTAACTGTTAAAAGAGTTTTCATCAGAATTACCAATTCCGGCGATTACTCCATTGGCGGCAGAATTTAAAGCTTGATTTTTGGTAATGTTGCCGATTGAACTGTAAGGGATAGAACTAAAATTAGGATATTGTACGTTTTTAACCACATTTAAGCTATTTCCTTTAGAAAAAATATTTACCGGACTAACGGCAGAACCGGCAGCATCGGCAATATTGGCCAATGTCGGGTGTTCTTCTTTGACCTGTTGCAATTCTCCCCGCATTTCATCTCGTCCTTGCAAATATCTGAAAAAAACATTAACCATTATTGATTTTAATACACTTTATTCATATCACCACTTTCATAGCGATAAATGGCATAAGACTCACTATCGCTTGGGGCGCCGTTATGAAACATTTGGCTGCCAAATTCGGTTTTAACACCCTTAGCCGCTTGAGCGGACACTTTGTTATAGTCAAACGATTTAGCGGACGTTACCAGATTTTTCCATAAATTAACGGCAGAGTAACCATAAAGAGACAGTCCGTCCGTGTCAAACCCGTTTAGCCGTAGTTTCACAAGTGTTTCGGCAAATTCCGGATCATCTTCTTTTCCGCGCAAGGCCATAAAATAAACACCATTTGCCAGACCATCCATATATTCAAAAAATTCACTTCCGGCAGTATATTTGTTTACAAACACAGCCATTTCCTCGTTGCGGTTTTTCAGGGCATATGCCATTTTGCGAATATTTTTGGAATAACCCAAAATAAAAGCGACGGAGTTTTGGTCGGCTAAAACTTTTTCTGCGAGTTTTTTGTAGTCCTTATGGGTTTGCTCATAGGTGTATACATTTAAAACAACAGATTTACCATGCTTGCGAAATTCGTCTTGAATGGTTTTGGTTTCTTCTGAACTTTCAGCGTCCTCAGAATTATAGATAACCGCCACCTGATTGCCCGCAAAGTTTGAGTTATAATAATCAAAAAAATCTTTAGCTTGCTGATTGGTGTATCCCAACATCTTAACCAATCCTTTTTTTATAGTCTTGGCTTGGGTGTAATTCAGTGTGGTGGGAATTATCTGAAATAATCTTCCTTTAGCGTAAATATCCGCGACTTTGTCAAAAGAGTTTGCGCAATAAGGTCCAATAACCAACTTGATATTGCGTTGTTTCAAAATAGTCAACATTTGCGCGGTAGAAATGGCGATACCGTCATTGCATTGATCATCAATTTCCAGTAGTTCAATTTTTTCACCAAGGAGACCACCGTTTTCATTAATTTCATTAATGGCTTGTTGCACACCTTTGGAAAGTTCGTTTCCTTGCTGTTGATAAGAACCGGCTTTAGGAACAACCAGAGCAATAGTGGTCTGCGCCCAAACTAATTTTGGCGAAAGAAAAAAAATTAAACAAAAAAATGTAATTAAGCGGCGCAACATTTTGGCCATATTCCCTTTATTTATTTGTTCTTAATATATAGTTGTAATTTTGTAATTGCAATAAATTAATAGCCTATTGCCAATTGTTGGGGAATAGTGTATATATAACGGCTGTTTGGAGCAAAAAATGTCGGAAAGTAAATATATAGAAATTAAAGGCGCTCGCCAGCATAATTTGAAAAATGTGGATATCAATATTCCTAAAAATAGTTTGACCGTCATCACCGGATTGTCCGGCTCAGGAAAGTCATCTTTGGCTTTTGACACAATTTATGCCGAGGGACAACGTCGTTATGTGGAGAGTTTATCAGCCTATGCTCGTCAATTTTTAGATTTGCAAAACAAACCGGATGTGGATTCGATAGAGGGATTGTCACCGGCAATTTCCATTGAACAAAAAACAACTTCGCACAATCCGCGTTCCACCGTTGGTACGGTGACAGAAATCTATGACTATATGCGCTTGTTGTGGGCAAGAGCTGGAACACCATATTCTCCGGCAACCGGATTGCCGATTGAGGCGCAATCGGTTTCACAAATGGTGGATAAAATTTTGGCTATGCCGATGGGCTCTAAATTGATTTTACTTGCGCCGATTGCCCGTGGTAAAAAAGGCGAGTTTAAAAAAGAATTTGCCGAGTTGCAAAAAAAAGGTTTTCAGCGGGTTAATATTGATGATGAAATTTATAATATAGAAGAATTACCGGAACTTAATAAAAATCAAAAACATGACATAGAAGTGGTGGTTGATAGAATTATTGTTAAACCGGAAATTGAAAGTCGTGTCAGC
This sequence comes from Alphaproteobacteria bacterium, assembly GCA_050874965.1. Lineage (GTDB taxonomy): Bacteria > Pseudomonadota > Alphaproteobacteria > RF32 > CAG-239 > RUG410. Next base: position 18,382 of record JBNMLT010000003.1, on the reverse strand, counting down.
CAATCGGTGGAAACGGCTCTGAAGTTGAGTGATGGATTGCTTTACGTGGAAAATATGACGGATAAAAAACGCCAAACATTTTCAGCAAAATTTGCTTGTCCGGTATCTGGTTTTACCATTGAAGAAATTGAACCAAGACTCTTTTCGTTTAATAATCCTCAAGGCGCATGTCCATGCTGCGGTGGATTGGGCGCGAGTTTATATATGGATCCGGAATTAGTCGTGCCTAACGAAAATTTGAGTTTGTCCGGCGGAGCGATTGCGCCATGGTCGGTTAGTAGCCACTCAATGTTTTATCGGCAAACTCTCGATTCGCTGTGTGAATATCTGGAAATATCAAATAAAACGCCGTGGAAAGATTTGCCGCCGTATGCGCAAGAAACAATTTTGTATGGTTCTGGCAATAAATGTGTGCCGATGGTTTATTCTCGCTTTGTGACGGATAAACCGTTTGAAGGTGTAATTCCAAATATGGAACGTCGTTTTTTGGAAACGGATTCGGCGACAACCCGTGAGGAACTGGCACGTTATCAGTCGGCGGCTCCTTGTGAGTGTTGTCATGGTAAACGCTTAAAACCAGAGGCGTTGGCGGTTAAAATTTGCGGAAAGGATATTATTGAAGCGTCGGATATGTCAATTAGACAAGCTTTGCAGTGGTTTAGTGAAGCAGAAACACAACTGACGCCGCAAAAACAAGAAATAGCTCATAAAATTATTAAAGAAATTGTTGAGAGATTACGTTTTTTGAATAATGTCGGCTTGGATTATTTAACAATGTCTCGCCAGTCCGGAACACTTTCAGGCGGTGAAGCGCAACGGATTCGTTTAGCTTCGCAAATTGGCTCGGGGTTAACGGGAGTTATGTATGTTTTGGATGAACCATCCATTGGTTTGCATCAGCGTGATAATGATAAGCTGCTGGCAACGCTGACTCGTTTGCGTGATATCGGTAATACGGTGATTGTGGTAGAGCATGATGAAGACGCCATGCGCGCGGCAGATTATTTGATTGATATGGGGCCGGGGGCTGGTTCCAACGGTGGAAACGTTGTGGCCGCCGGAACAGTTGCCGAAGTGTTAAAAAATAAAAACAGTTTAACGGCGCAATATTTGACAGGTGAAAAATATATTGCCGTTCCAACGATTCGGCGTAAAGGAAATGGAAAATTTTTGGAGTTAACCGGCGCCAAAACCAACAATCTGAAAAATGTCGATTTAAAGATTCCTCTGGGAACATTTACTTGTGTGACAGGTATTTCCGGTGGCGGTAAATCCTCGTTAATTTTGGAAACTTTGTGCAAGGCAATTGATAAAGAATTAAACGGTAGTCGAATTCCTACCGGCAAATATGATAAATTAATTGGTTTGGAAAATATTGATAAAGTCATAGATATTGACCAATCGCCTATCGGGCGTACGCCACGTTCCAATCCAGCGACTTATACTGGCGTGTTTACCAATATTCGAGATTGGTTTGCCGGACTTCCCGAAGCCAAAGCGCGTGGCTACACGTCCGGCCGATTTTCTTTTAATGTGGCGGGTGGGCGCTGTGAAGCTTGCAAAGGTGATGGCGTTATGAAAATTGAAATGAATTTTTTGCCGGATGTTTATGTTCCTTGCGATAGTTGCCATGGTACGCGCTATAATCGAGAAACTTTGCAAGTTAAGTTTAAAGATAAATCCATTGCCGATGTTTTGGATATGACGGTTGAAGACGCTTATCATTTTTTTGAGAATATTCCGGTTATTAAAAACAAGTTGGCGTTATTGCGTCGTGTTGGTCTGGAATATATTCATCTCGGACAGGCCGCAACAACCCTTTCAGGGGGAGAGGCGCAGCGTATTAAACTTTCAAAAGAATTGAGCAAAAAGGCCACAGGGAAAACATTGTATATTTTGGATGAGCCAACAACCGGCTTGCACTTTGAAGATATAAAAAAATTGTTGCAAGTTTTACAAATGCTGGTGGAACAAGGAAATACTGTTGTGGTTATTGAACATAATTTAGATGTGATAAAAACGGCTGATTATATTGTGGATTTAGGACCGGAAGGCGGTGATGGCGGTGGAGAAATAATTGCCACCGGCACACCGGAAGAAATTGTTAAAGTGGCGCGGAGCTATACTGGTAAATATCTAAAAGGAAAACTATGATGCCAAAAAATAAATTGTTGTTGCTTTCTTGTTGCGCCCCATGTTCTTGCGCCGTGATAAAAACATTGGCAGAAGAAAATATGGACTTTACGGTTGTTTTTTATAATCCGAATATTCGTCCAAGGTCAGAATATGATAAGCGTTGCGCAGAAAATAAAAGGATTTGTGAGCTCTATGGCGTGCCATTTGTGGAATTGGAGTATGACAACGAGCGGTGGTGCGATTTAACCAAAGGTTTGGAAAATGAACCGGAACGCGGTAAACGCTGTTCGATTTGTTTTGAAATGCGTTTACAACGAGTTATGAAATATGCCAAGGCTAATGGCTATACGGCTGTATCGTCGGTTTTAGGAGTGTCACGCTATAAAAATTTAGCACAAGTGAACGCTGCGGCGGACAGAGCCTCGCAAAAAGTTAATTTTCCATATCAACAAATTGAGGGACGTAAAAACGGTATGCAGGAATTGCGTCAACAGCTGATAAAGGAGTTGGATTTGTATAATCAAGATTATTGCGGTTGCAAGCCGCGTCATTGATAAAAAGGAGAATAAAATATGCAAAAAATTATTCCGCAGAAATTGCAAAAAGGTGACAAGATTATGATAGTCGCGCCATCGCGCGGGCTGAAAATTATTGGACAAGAAACTCGCCAAATTGCGACAGAAAGATTGCAAAAGCTTGGCTTAACTGTTGAATATGCGCCGCATACCGCCGATGATAATTGGAATTTGATGGGCTCAAGTTCAATTGCGGATAGAGTGGATGATATTATGACTGCTTTTCAAGATAAATCAGTTAAAGCGATTTTTACTATTATTGGCGGGTTTAATTCTAATCAGATTATTCCGCATTTAAATTATGATATCATACGACAGAATCCAAAAATTATTTGCGGTTTTTCGGATATCACCGCTTTGTTGGCTGCAATTGAGGCGAAAACGGGATTGGAAGTTTATTATGGTCCGCATTTTAGCTCTCTGGGGATGAAAAAAGGCTGTGAATATACTTTGGAATATATGGAAAAAATGCTGTTTTCGGATAATCCTGTTAAGGTTGAGCCTGCAACTGAATGGAGCGATGATTTGTGGTTTATTGACCAAGAAAACCGCGAATTTATAAAAAACGACGGCTATTGGACTATTCATTCCGGTAATGCGGAAGGCACAATTAAAGGGGGGAACCTTTGCACTTTTAATTTATTGCTGGGTACTGAATATCGCCCGTCTTTTCCCAAAGATACGATTTTGTTTGTGGAAGATTTTGAAACAACCAATCCGACAACGTTTGATCGTGATTTGCAAGCTTTATGCTATCAGCAGGATTTTAAAAACGTTAAAGCTTTGGTTATAGGCCGTTTTCAAAAGAAATCGGGAATCAGCCGTGAAATTTTGGAATTTATTATTAACAACAAACCAGAGTTAAAAGATTTGCCGGTTATAGCCAATGTTGATTTTGGACATGCCACGCCAATTTTAACAATTCCGTTGGGAGGTCAAGCAAAACTAGAAAATGGTATAATTACCTTATCAAAATAAGAAAAAGACCGGTGTTTTACCGGTCTTAAGTTTTTTAGGATAATTGGGTTCGATAAAGTGCCGCATAAGCTCCTTTTTTGTTCAGCAACTCTTCATGCGTGCCTTTTTCAACAATTTGCCCATTATTGATAACAACAATGCAATCAGCGTTGCGAACAGTGGATAATCGGTGCGCAATAACTAATACTGTTCTGTCTTTCATCAAATTATCAATAGCTTGTTGAACAACGGCTTCTGATTTGTTATCCAATGCAGAAGTTGCTTCATCCAAAACGAGGATAGGCGCGTTTTTTATAAATGCTCGCGCAATGGCAATGCGTTGTTTTTGTCCCCCCGAAAGCAAGACGCCTCGTTCGCCTATTTGGGTATCTAAACCATCTTTTAATGAAGCTATAAATTCATCAAGACAAGCCGAATGAATGGCTTGTTTTAATTCTTCTTCTTGAATGTCATGTCGTCCAAATAAAATATTTTCGCGAATGGAACCGCCAAACAGAAAATTATCTTGAAATACAATGGCAATATTGTCACGTAAACAATCTATGTCCAAATTTCTAATATCACATCCATCTAGCGTGATGGAACCGGATGTGACATCATAAAAACGAGGTAATAAGGCCGAAATTGTTGTTTTTCCACCTCCGGAATTTCCAACTAACGCAATCGTTTGACCGGATTTTATATCCAGATTTATATTTTTTAAAACAGGTTTGTTGCTGATATATTCAAAATTCACATCTTTATAGCAAATGTTTCCTTTGCAATGTTCAATTTTTTGCGCGGAATCTTTATTTTTTATTTGCGGGATATCATTAAGTTTTTCAAACACACGTTCAACAGCCATTAAAGAAAATAAAACACTATTATAGTTGTTGCCAATAGATTTTATCGGGTTGTAAAGCATAACCAGAGATGTGATGAATGACGCAAAATTACCGACAGTTATATTATGATTAACGATCAAATAACTACCGTACCAAATAACAAAGGCGATGCCGAAAGAGGAAATGATATGCATAATTGGGGTTATGATGCCGATTTTTGTAACCATTTGCACGCCAAGTGAAAAAATATTGTTTATCGTATCCACAAATTTAGCTTTGCAAAAGTCATAAAGATTGTAGGCCGTGATAATTCGATTTCCGTTATAGGCTTCATTATAGTGTGTGATTAATGAGGCGATGGCATTGGCATCTTTAGTAACAACTTTTTTTAGTCTTTTTCGAACTCTGGTTAATGGGTATAAAGCGCCAAACATCACAATAACCGCGACAACAGCTAATTGCCAAGAGTTGTAAAAGAGCACGGCAATAAGTGAAACGGATGAAAAAAATCTGGTTGTGAACAATTTCATATTGCTCAAAAGACCACTACACGCCGCTTCGGCATCATTATTAAAACGGAATAAGATGTCTCCGGAGTTGCTTTTATCAAAAAATGAGGCGTCACTATGTAAAAGTTTATTAAAAAGTAAGCGTTTGATATCTAAGGCAATGCGGTTTCCGACCCAAGTGTTCATATAAGTGGCAATATAAGTGAACAAGGCTTGTAAAACGCTGAAAACAACAATCATCAGCGGAATATACATTGTCCAGCCGGTTTGTTTTTCGACCAACACAACATCCATAAAAGGTTTGAGCGCCCAAGCAATGACTGCGTCCATCATTCCGACGGGAATTGTGATGACAACGGCAATTAAGGCTCTAAACCAATAAGGTTTAACAAAAGGATAGATTAAAGCATAATTTTTAAATGTGTAAACACCAAGTAATTTTTCTTTAATTTTTTGCCTTGAAAAATAAATTAAAATGGAAGCACTTAAACAGATAAAATATAAAAGCAAGGTTAAACAAAAATAAATATAATTCACTTGTTTTTGCAAAGGGAAAAGAAGACAATTTGAACATATATTGATAGCTGCGGTGTCACGCAGGTTCAAACTGAGAGAATTGACGTCACGATTTAAAATATTTAAGTCTTTTTCAGGTTGTGGCTGGAGATGCTTAAAGTTTTTTCCGCCGGCAAAAACATCATCAATGTTTAAAACACCTTGATAGTTGGATATATTTAACTGCAGGTCTTTCAGATCTGTGGTTTTAAGAGAAATGGTGTAAAGAGTCGGTGTTTCGGTTAGATTTGGTGAAAACAAAATATCTTTCTGACTATTGTCTGGACGTGTTGTTAAAACATGAATAGTTGGTGTGCCATTGCCACTTAAAAAAAGTGAAAGTTTGAGCTCGGGGTAGGAATACCAAAAATAAGAGCTGAAAATTAAAATACCGAAAATGCTTATTATGCCATATGTTATAAATTTTTTTAAGATCATTGTTTACTCATTGCCATCCATATTTTTAATATGCTTTTATAGATAAAATATTTTTTGCGTTTGAGCAATAATAATGTTTGTAATATATGCAATTTCTTAAGTTCTTTGTTCTATTTTTTAAAAAAAGGAGAAAATCAATGCGGATTGACAAGAGAATATCTCAACTGGCGGAAAATATATTGAAAAATTCCGTGCAACTCCAAAAAGGGGAGAAAATTTATATTGAAGCTTTTGGTGCCAGCACAAAAGATTTTTTTAAAGAACTAATCAAAGAAACTATAAAGTTAGGTGCTGTTCCATTTTATTTTTATAATGATGCGTCGTTTGAGGCCGGATTGATTGAAGGGGCCACAGCTCAGCAAATTGAAGCATATGCGAACATTCATAAAAATTTGATGGAACAATCTGATTGTTATGTGGCGGTGCGGGGATATGACGACACGTTTGCTTTGTCTGATGTTAACGCCGAAAGCATGGATATGTTTGGAAAAATTTTTCAGGAACAAGTGCATATGCGGACACGTTTGCCAAAAACGCGTTGGTGTGTTTTGCGTTGGCCAAACACAAGTATGGCGGCAATGTCCAGAATGTCTTTAAAGCAATTTGAAGATTTTTATTTTAATGCCTGTTTATTGGACTATCGCAAAATGGGTAGAGCAATGTTGCCACTTAAACAGTTGATGGATAAAACAGAAAATGTGCATATCAAAGGAAATGACACTGATTTAACATTTTCTCTAAAGGGAATAAAAGCCATTGTTTGTGATGGCAAAATGAATATTCCGGATGGAGAAGTGTACAGCGCTCCGGTAAAAGATTCCATTAATGGTTATGTGCAATTTAATACGGATACAATGTATGACGGTGTGTTCTATTCCAATATTCTTCTGGAATTTAAAAATGGCAAAATTATCAAAGGCACCTCTTTAGCAAACAATGATAAATTTCAAAAAATGCTGGATTTAGATGCAGGAAGCCGTTATATGGGAGAATTTGCTTTAGGTGTAAATCCATATATAACGCATCCGATTTTGGATATTTTATTTGATGAAAAAACTTGCGGTTCTTTTCATATGGCTATAGGAAATTCATATGAAGATGAAACAAACAATGGCAACAAATCTTCAATTCATTGGGATTTAGTAAAAATTCAGACGCCGGAACATGGTGGCGGTGAAATTTGGTTTGATCATAAATTGATTCGCAAAGACGGCATGTTTGTTTTACCTGAATTAATAATGCTTAATCCAGAAAATCTTAAATAGACTTTAATAAATATGTTATAAATTGAAAAGCCTAAAAGTTAAAAGGGAAAAATATGGTCAGAATTAACGACGTTTATCATTCAGATATTTATATCACACCAGACAAATTAATGTTTGTTCCGGATACCCGTTCAGAATTTGGTTTGGTTCAGTTGGAACCGGAGGATTTTGACGAGTTTTACGAATTATTGGAAAACACTTATAAAGATCGCTCCAGTTATTCGGTGATTTATGAAGGATTTTTCTTCCGCGTTGAGCGAACAGTTTCCATGTATGGCGTTATGTTCTGTATGCGTAAAATGCCAAAAAAAGTGCCAGATTTAATAAATTTAGGTTATCCTTTACCCTTGGTAAAATATTTAACGTCATTGGGCAACGCCTCAGGTTTGATTCTACTTGGTGGCGCGACAGGTTCCGGAAAAACCACAACAGTTTCAAGTTTGTTGCGGGAATATCTTATTCGTAGTGGGGGATTTGCGTACACAATTGAAGATCCGTTTGAAATGCCATTGGACGGTGAATATCACGCGGCCAATGGTTCTATTGGTTTATGCAAACAAACTCAGCCGGTCGATGACGATTGGGGAGCGTCACTGCGTTCAGCGCTACGTTCTCGTCCACGTTATATTTTGGTGGGAGAGATTCGAACACCTGAGGCGGCGAGTGAGTGTTTGCGTGCTTCTACTTCCGGACACTTGGTGTTGTCCACTATTCACGCCAATAATGTTGCCGATGCGATTGATGCCTTGGTAAAACACGCTTCTGGTGGTGAAATGAGTGAAGAATTGGCATTTGACTTGTTATCTCGTGGTTTGCTTGGTGTAATACACCAGCAACTTGTTGGAATTGGGCAAAAACGTCCGGTTGTTCAATATTTGTTTGCAAATCCAAACACAACACAAGGCGACCAAACCAGAAATATTATTAAAACCGGAAAAATTAATTTGGCGACCACAATTGAAATGCAAATGACAAGAATGGCTCAAGGACGGCCATTATTTGACGTAACATCCAAATAAGAGTTTTTTAGCCTCTTTGACAAAATATAGGCGCTGACGCTTCAATTTTTTCAGATAGGTCATCAATCGTTATTGAAATGTCCAACTAACAATATTGTCTTTTGCCGCGCAATAATGACGGGCGGAGTATTTTTTTACTGGCAATGAGTTTTCTCCGCCCCACGAAAATTCGACAGTGTTTTGAGTGTTAATTATTGAAATTTTCAAAAGAGTCAGTTTGTCTTCGTCTTTCAGGGGCATTTCACTTAAAGAAACACAGGTAGATTTGTTAAGATGTTTCACCACAATATTAAAACTCAAATCACTTGGCAGACTAATGTCTCCATTAGTGCCTTGCCCTATTTGAATATCATATTCTTTATATTTTAATAAATCCGCTCGCAATAAATTGTCATTTTGGGCCGTTTCCGTTGAAAGTTTCCAGTATCCTGGTCTATCACGGTAATAGGTTTGAATTCTTTTAGCTGTGCTAAAAACTGATTGTTGCAAGTCTTTGTGTGGATTATGTAAAAGCATAAAGCTGAGCCCAATGCAAAAAAGAACGAGCGCAAGCAAAATAATTATGCCTAAAGTTCCGTTTAGACGGGCTTTTTCGTAGTCTACTTTGTAAGCCATTTTTGTCTCCTTGTTTATTTACCCATAGAGCTGGTGATTTGATCTTGCATATCGAAAGTTCCAAAAACAGCCCAAGCGATAATACCGGAAACAGAAAGCATGGCAACCATGTTCATAATTTCGGCGCGTTGTTCAATCATATAAACAGATTCTTCAAGCCATTCGTTGGCCAATTTATCCAGAGCCTCTTCAAAGTTATCCAATTCGGAATAAATTTTTAAATCGGTGATAATAGCTTTATCAGGAAATTCATAGCCGGCTTTATCTAAGGCTTGACCAAGGTTGTCACCATTTTTGATGTGAAATAAAGCGCCATCAATTTTTTCTTTTAGATATTTATTGGAATCACGACGTAAAGAAGTTAAGGCCACCGAAACCGGTACACCGCCTTTTACCAGAGCTGACAATGCCAATAACCATGTAATACCGGTAAAAATTTTGTATAAGGACCAAGGCGGACAACGATCAATTTTAACACGGATAGAGCCAGTCCAAATACCAATTGTGGTATAAATCAGTAAACTCAGTACCGGAAAAACTGAAAACGCAATAAGCCAGTTATGTTGAATCCACTCTGACAAATCAATTAAGGTTTTAGCCGTTCCGGTCCAACGTGTGTTTGGCGCGGCGCTCAGCATTGGCGGCACCATATAAACGCCGATGGCGTATAAAATTAAAACAGACATCATTAACAAAAAGAACGGGTAGGCGATGGCGCTGACAATTGGACGAATCATTCGAGTGGAACCTTCTGTCACTTTAATCAGATTCAGCAGCGCACTTTCCAAGTCAGAAACATCACCTACGGAAAGCATCAATCGTTCGCGGCTTGGCGCCCAGCCTTTTAAGCAATCAGAAAAAGGGTGACCTTCTTGCAAAGCCCGTCCCCAGCAGCTAACAGCGATGGCCATTGGTGCGGAAGGACTTTTACCGTCATCGGACAGGCCATTATAAATCATATCTAATGCGTTCATCAAAGAAAAGCGGTTACGCAACAGCGCGGCTAGTTTGCGATAAATTTTCAGGCGTCCCTTGTTTGAAAGAGAACACATAATTTTAGCATACGACACCAACCATTCATTGTTGTTTCGCATGGCTCGATTAAAGGCACTTTGTTTTTTTATTTCTGGCATATTCTACTCCTAATAAATCGGACGTTGATCCAACAGACCGCACCAGCGTTCCACTTCATCCAAATCAATGTATCCTTTTAACATGCGTTCGATAGCCGCTTCGCGTAACGGTCTGCCATCAAGTTCGCTGACCCAATAATCAATGGCATTTTTGGTGTCTCCGTTGACCATAAGTTGTAAAAAATGGGCATCAGGGACAATTATTTCAGGCACGGACATTCGACCGATAACACCTTTATGGTTGCAATATTTGCATCCAGGGCCACGGACATAAGTGTTTTCAATGCCATAATCTCCAAGAGCCGTTTTTAACCTTCCAAAAGACGGATCACTCATTCTTTCTTTAATTGAAATCCGGCAGTAAGGACAAATTTTTCGGAATAAACGTTGTGAAATAAGCCCTTTCATAATTTCTGGATCGCAAAGCATATATGGCTGCACCCCCATATCACGGAAACGAGTGATAATAGCCGGTGCCGAGTTTGCGTGCAATGTCGACCATACGCTGTGACCGGACAAAGCGCCCTTAAACACCAAATCGGCCGTGGCTAATGAACGAATTTCACCGACCATCATAACATCCGGATCGGAACGCAAAGCCGCAGATAGAGCTTTGGTAAATTCTTCATTCTTTTCTTCTTCAGTGTTGGCATTGGTCACAGGCATTTGCCGCGCGCCGGGAATTGGGTATTCTGGCGGGTCTTCCACTGTGATAACGTTAATTTCGCCGTTATGTTCCTGAATCATTTTAATCATGTTGCGTTGGAGTGTTGTTGATTTACCTGAACCGGTAGGTCCGGCGACAATATTCAAACCAACGGCGGTGGCGCGCAAACGATAAAATAAATTGAGCTCGCGTTCGCCCAAGCCTAAAGATTTTAGATCTCCGTTTCCATTTGGATTGTCATCAGCGTATAATAAACGCATAACCAAATATTGCGAACCAAAAGCAACAGGGTTAAATTGTAAACGAATAGCTAACACATTGTGGGGTAGAGTCAACTTTCCATCTGTGCCTCGCAATGGTGTAGAACCCAATTTTTGAGCGCCTTGAAATTCATTTTGCGCGTAGTTCGCATCAGAAATATCGGCAGAGGCAAACGCCGCGCGAACAAAGGCTTCTCCCCATTCTGCGGAATATTCAAGTTCACGCTCCATCATGCCGTTTACGCGAAATAAAATGAGTGTTGAATCGGCGACAACCACATGAACGTCGGAAACTTTTTTTGCGGCGGCTCTGTTGACAACGCTCAAAAAGTCAATTTGCATTTGATAGTCGGCAGATTCTTGCGCCGACATTTTAATTTCACCCGCTCCACGGGTTGCATAGGCGTATATTGCCGCAATTTCTTGACTTGAAACATATTTTGGCGTGTGCATGACAAGTTTGCGGCGTTTGGCAATTGCCGTAAAGTTTAAAACTTGTCCGTCAAAACGATGCGCTTCATCAATAAGATAGGTGCCGTCTGAAAACAAAACAAGCATACGCCGTGTTTCACTATTGACATTTAAATCGCCATCTTCAGCTGTGAGCACTTTATTATTGTTTGCAAACAGTGTTTGGAAAATATTTTGACTTTTGCTTGTTTCAGATTGTTCTTCTATAATATCAGATGATTTTTTGATGGGAGGTGGTGTTAACACACTTTCTTTTTTCGGCGCCTCAGCCACGGTTGTTTCCGCTGGTGTGGCCGTTGTTGTTTTTTTCTCCTCAGAAACAGGCTTAAGAACGCCAGGGCTGACACGCTCGGCGCTTCCTAAACTTTGTACCTGTTTTACATCTTGTTCCGTCATCTTTTATTTAACAAACATTCCTTGTCCAAGAGAACTAACATTTGCTGAACTACCGCCGGTGCTTATAGTGCGTTTTACAGGTTGCGAACCGCTTTTAGAGCTTACCGCCGGAGCAGCGGCTTTGTTGCCGGATGACGCAGGAGCGTCAACGGCGGCGCCACGAACATTTCGAACAGCTGCACTATTGTTTACAACAGCCTTACCGGCGACAGGTGTTTTGTCTGCGCCATTGAAAGATGTTTCAGGCTCATATTCGCGAACGGTACCACCTGTGTAAAGATAGCTTTTAACACCTTTTTTATCAAAAGCGACATAATTGTTTGTAATCGCCATAACAACTTCTCCACCTTTAAGCATTGAACCTTTATGAACGATAAATGTTGTGCCGTCTTTGCTGACAATTTTAGCGATAATGTCTTTACCTTTTCCGGTGATATCCATGATAGCATATTCATCGGACATATCAATAGCATTTTCGTCTATGCCTTCAGCAAAAGGATTTGATGAATTATTGTTTTTCATCTGATTAATCATATCTTCATTTTGAACAATAGCACGTTTCAAACTGGTTATTTGAGATTGCAATGACGAAATGGCTCGATCATGGTTTGATTTTGCATTTTGTGTTTTTTGTTCAACCGATGAGGCTTCTCGTTTAACAGATTGCATTTTATCTTCAAACAACTTAATCAAAGACAAGCGTTCTTCGCGAAGTTTTTTGACTTGGTTTTGCAAGTCGGCATTTTTTTCCACCCATTTTTGGTTCATAACGAGCATTTCGTTCATATATTCATTAAGAACACGAGCCTGACGAACTTTTTCTAATTCAACTTCCGCTTGTTTAAGTTTTTCTTTAGCTTCAATTTCTCGGATTTTTCTTTGATTTTCTTCATTTTTTATCCGTTCTTCTTCGGCTTTTTTGCGGGAAGCTTCTTCTTCTCTCGCTTTTAAACGTTGAATTTTCAGCGCTTCGATTCTGTTTCTGACTTCTTCGCGTTTATATTCCAAATTCAAAATGGTTGTTTGTTTTTCAATATTGGACATTTGGTTGAACAAACTGTTATCAACCTTAGAAAGAATGGCGTTTCCAAAGCTTTCAAAAGGAGATTTTGGTGCTTCCACCACATTTTGCATTTCGGCGTCGGCCGCATTGACCGCTTCATCCAAAGCTTTTTGACCTTCGGAAGTAGAGGTGTCTGGAACAGAGTTTAGATCCAATTGACCTTCATCAGGAGCGCTAACATCTTCAGCGTTTTGTACTTGAACAGCAGCTTCTTCCGCAGGTACCACTTCTTCGGAATTTTGATTTTCATTTGCCGACGGTGTGCTATTTTGCGTATTATCCGGATTTTTTTCGTCATTTTCATCCAATCCGAATAAATCGTCATCATTAGTGGTATTGCTTTGACTCTGTGAAGCAGTGTTTTCGGTATTATCTGGAACAGCTTCTACTTGCGCATAAGCAATATGACTAAAAGCCATCATCACCGCCAAAACAACGGCAACAATGGCAATGTTCTGATTTTTTAATTTATAGCACATAGATTTCTCCCTTATACTTCCAAGTATTGCTGTTAATATCATAGGTTATTTCTTTAACAGATAAACCTGAAAATTTCATTAATAACTCAATCCAAGTAAGCGGATCATTGGTGGATTGAATTTCAAAGTCCATAAGATTATATAAATTTCCGCGCGGCGACGTCCAACTTTTTTTAGTCAATTTTATATCGGTTGACAGAGTCTGGTTCAGGTCGTTGATAATGTTTTGCAAATCTTGAGCTGAATATTCCGGCGGAGAATTTAAAGTAGAAATTTCTCCAATTGGAACTGTCACCATAAAGGTGTTGCCGTCTTCTGAAATTTGACGAGAGGTAAAGTTTACACCAGAAACATTTAAGGCTTGCTCCATCCAAGTAATGCGTCCTAATTCACGTTTCCACGATGTCACCAAACCACCTGAATTGCACGTTATACCTTCCAAAGACCAACCTGGAGTGACAACTTGAACAACCTTTTGAGCGGCCATGTAGCACTCTTTCATTTGATCAATCGGATTGGCAACGGTTTCCCATGGCTTTGGTTCTGGCGGCTCAGGAGCTGGTTCTTCCATTTGTTCAACCGGAGCAATAACTGGAGCTTCCGGCGCTGAAAAAAACATGCTCTGAATTGTGGAATAGCCATACCATAAAATGATGGCAAAACCAACAACAACCGCACCAAGCATAATCGCATCATTGCTGCCGTTGATTTTTTCAAGTTTAACCAGTAAACCGCGACCGATTAATGTTGCCAGAGCATCAGGCTTTGTTTCTTCTATTCCCCATTCCGCCGGCGCATAAAGCATATCCCAGTCGGGAACGGCAAGCATGGAAATAAATTGGTCTTTAGCATCTTTTTCATTAACAAAAAGAGTATCGCCGTCGGACAAAATAACATCGTTTCTAAAACAAATGTACCACCAACCGCTATCAACCTTAAATACGCCCAAAAAAGACGTGACGTTGCCGAGAGCTGTGACCAAGGCAATCGCCGCAGACGGTAATCCACTGGCAAATCCTTGCGAGGAAGCGGCTAAACCAAATTGAGAGGATTTTCCTTTGCGCACAGCATATAAATCTGCGCCTTCCAAAATGTTTTCGGCGGCTTCCTTAATTTCGGGTAAAGGCGAATCTTCATTAATTAACGGTTGCCAAAATAGGCTGGCGGCATAAGTTACACCGCCTTCGCTAAAGGATGATTTCCACGCTTTTTCTTCTTCTAAATCATCAGCCACAAGCCTTCTCCTTTAAAGTCAGTTCATTCTGGATTCTGGAGATAATGGAGATTCCAAAACAACCGGCGTTAACATAATAACCAAAATTGTTCTGTCTTTGGTTGCACTTTGAGCGCCACCCAGTAGGGTGTTTTTAGGTGTGCCGACACCTTTTTTATCGGTTTTATCTTCAACACGTTCATAGCCGGCCAAAATCAAGGTGTCTCCAGACTTCAAGGCAACTTCTTGAGTGAAACCGCGAGTTTCAATTACAGGGTTTTGAATATATTCACTATCACCGCTGCTACTGCTGCTGCCGCTGTCACCACTATCAGAATCGCTGTTGTCAGAACTTGACGAACCACCACCGGAAATGTTTACAGCATCCAAGGACAACAAATCAGACAGGGTTAAGTTAAAGAACATTAAAATGCGTCCATGGTCCAAAATACGTGGCAAAACGCTCATCGTGAAACCGGTTTCGATTTCTTCCGTTTCAACAGAAATATCATAAGTATCAGAATCGCCACTATTTGTTTTGGTAATCTGAGAAATATAGTTTTGCGTCTTTACCACTTGAATTGGGGCGGGTTTATTGTTCATCGTTGTTACAGTGCCGCTTGTAACAAGGTTAGTGTGACCTTCTTGTGACAAAGCTTGCATTGCGGCGTCAACACTCCAGCGGTTGGAACTGATACCCATAGTCAAATCGGTTAGAGGGTTGTCAATACTAGATGTTGTGTGTCCTGTGATGTCTTTGATTGAACCTCGTTTACCAAATGTCGCCGATAAATCCAAGCTATACTTATCTGCATTTGTCAAGTTAACTTGAATAACTTTTACACTAATTGCAACTTGTTTTGAAATACGTTGATTTTGTTCATTGACATATTTTGCAACACGTTTGATATCAGTCGGTGTTGCTGTCAAAGTAATTGTGCCGGCGCCTTTATCCATCACAAGATTAGAATCTGAAGTGATCATGGAACTAATTGTGCTTTGAATGTTTCCCCACATGTCCATACCGTCAACAGAACTGCTTTGTGAAATGCTTGATGAGCCACCAGAACCACCAACAGAAACACTTAAAGATGGATTTGTCGGTAAAGAGTATAAAACAAAGGTTTTTGTGATATACTTATAGAAATAAATTTCATTTTTTTCATATTTCCACCAAATACCAAAACGGTTGGCAACTTCATCCAACAAACCGCTGATAGGTCCTTTGTAGTTAACAATCATCTTGGAAGAATCTGTCCACTGCGCGCCGATATCCTTCATTGCCGGTTGATTCTTATCGGCGTTGGCAATAGCGTTTTCTTCTAATTCCGGCGCATAACGAACGGAAAGAGATGTAATTTTATTAATCATGCTTCCGATTTCATACAGAGTAATCGGACGATTGCTGATTAAGGTGATGCCGTCTTTAGTTTCCAAATATGCCGGCACGGGTTGGCCTTCAAATTCCACATTACTGGTATCACCGAGCCAAATATCATTTTTAACTCTGACCACATCATCAGGAATAGGTTCGCTTGGCAGAGCGGCTTTTTGTTTCAAATCCAAAGCATTTTCAGTCGTGCGAGCCATAGACTCGTCCATTTCCGGCGAAACAGAACAAGCCACGGTGGCGCCCAAAATTCCTATAATAGCCAGTTTTACCAAATTAGTCATACGCATTTTCGTCCTCCATTGTTTCAACTACCAAGACGCGGTTTCCTTTATAAAATGTGGCAATAGGAGCCGGTCTAGCCCGAGCGAAGGCGCGTACAAGCGCAGATGCTACGTCGGCAAAGTTACCTCTAAACATTGCGCCGGCATTCAAGGTATAATTACGGTTTGTTTTCCAAATAAGTCTCCAACCAGATTCTTCACTCCACGCGGTCAACAGCTCTTTCAAACTTTGACCTTCTTCGGCCAACCAATCTTTATTTTGATTTTCTTCTTCTGAATTTTTCTCATCTTCTTGTGATTGTTCAGAATCAGTTTGCGACTGTACACCATTTTGAGTTTGTCCGCCATTTTGTCCTTGCGGCATACCGTTGGTAGAACCGTCACGACTCAATACCTCGGCTTCATAATCAACAACTTCGTCATCTATGCTTGGCGGAACAGCCGCGGAAATATTGTTTCCAGCACTGGCTTGTGTAATTCGGTGATCTCTAGGTGAGCGTTCGCCGTATTTACGAAAATCAGCTTGTGTTCTGGTATAATTAATATTGCTTGCCGGCTCAGTGCTGTCTTCGCAAACACTAAAACCATCCGGAGTTTCTGTGCATACTTCGCGGTATTCCTGCTCACTGGTGCAAATACCATTTTCACATTCTTCTTCCATGTAGCTTTTATCACTGACACAACCACCCAGTGCAAAAAGGCAAAAGCAAAAGCCCAAAAGGGTTATTTTATTGGTCATTATATTTCTTTCAAAGTTGTATTTCATTGTATGTTCCTATAATACAGGTTGAAATTAAAATAGCAAGCAGAAGTTAATACCATGGACTGTAAGCCTTTTTTCGAGCTTTGTTCGCGTCATCTTCGCTGGCATATCTAATATTTCTAATAATAAATGAGTTTGGCTCCCTATCGGTAAAAATTATGTTAATTTTATTATAATCAACACCATTATTTATCAAAATAGAATACAAAAGATTCAATCTTTTTTGTTGAAGCTCAAAAGAACTGGAACCATCAATGCGAATTTCAATAAACACATCATCATTATTAACGGCGTTTAAAGAAAAAGCTTTGAGCCAATCCAAAGTCTGGCCCGAAATTTCCGCCCGATTAGGTTGAAAAGACAGTTTTAACTCCGATGGGGCGATATTGCTGTCTTTTTTCGCGCCCAAGCCTAACAAGCGACTAAAAGCAGAACTCTGTGAGGATTCTTTGGCTAAATCTTTGGATTCTGTTTTTGTTGTGTCCTTATCTTTTGAAACGGGGGTGGAAAACCAAGCGGCGATACTGTCTGTTAAACTCGTGGTGCCAGGCTCTTTATTGCTTTCGGTGCTTTCATCCTGAGACTGATTCGGTGTAGGTGTTGTTTCTTGGGGCTTTTTATTGTCCGGTTCATTATCATTTGAGGCGAGAACGCCAGACTTTTTAAGTTTTTCACTTAATTTTTTATTTTCTTCCGAATAAGAAAGTTGTGGTGTCAGGTTTTTGTCGTTGGCAATTTCTTCTGGAATAGGAATCAAAATATTTTTAACCATTTTATAGGCAACTTTTTTTTCATTTGGAGATTTTGCCGCGACTGTTTTTTCTTTATCTAAAGCATTAACTTCATCGGCATGTTGTTTTTGAAAATCGTCTATTTTGTTTTTTGTGATATGTGAATTCCCAACCATGGCTGTTGTCCACGGGTCATCTTGATTTTCAACAGCTTGTTGTTGTTCAGGAGTGGAATTGGTTTCAATGCTGGCCGAGGCAATTTTATTGATTGTTCCCAAGTTTTGTATTCGAACGTTATCAGACGCCAAGGCAACTTGACTATTTTCAGCTTCATGAGAAATGCTAACATTTTGCGGAGTGGCTTGAAAATTATGCGCCAAAGGAATGGTGAAAGGTTTAGCTTCGGAGGCGTCGGCAATTTGCAATGGCTCTTCATCAACACTGTTTTCAGCAACCTCGGTAGACTGAGATAATGTGCTTTCAGAATTTTCTTCAAGGGATGACTCTTTTAAAACGAAAGCTTTATCCGCTTCAGAATTTGTTGGTTCATTTACTTCGGACGTATTTTCCAAAACATCATCAAAATCGTCATCCGGCGCATATAAAATATTTTTATCG
>JBNMLT010000002.1:0-20950 GCA_050874965.1 Alphaproteobacteria bacterium | reverse complement strand
GTAAAGAGTATCTTAAAAGTTTAAAATGTCTGTAAAGCATTTCCCTTGTCGCAGAATTTCTTTTGCGTTGTCGGTGTAGGAACCGTCTTCATTATGCGTGACAAATGGCGATATTATCCGGCAAGGAGCTTTAGAATCTTTTTGAGCCGAAATCAAAACTCTTTTGGCTTGTTGGTCGTTTTTGGAATAGATGGGCAATATTTTGATGTTTCCGGCTTTGTTCTGTAAAATTGAACAAATTTTAGGCAGTGCTTCCGCGCGATGAACCATAAAGATTTTCCCAAAAGGTTTTGCCATTTTTAAGCAAAATAAAAGCCATTGATTCAAATCAAAGTGAATGTGGTTATGCGCCGAAGCTTTGCTTGGGTTGGGAGAAGGTAAATCATTTTCGCTATAAGGTGGGTTTGTGACAACAATGTCAAATGAGCAGGGGGCTAAACCATTTTCAGCGCATCCAAGTTTAATATCTTTATTCAGATATTTTAAATTATAAAAATTGTTTTGTTGAGCGCTAAAATTTGAAAGTTCAGCAAGTTCTGGTTGAATTTCAAGACCGATAATTTGCACGGAAGGAGTTGTCATTCGCTGGGCTAAACATAAAGAAACCGCGCCTGTTCCAGAACCGACATCAAGGATTTTCCCTTTGGCTATGTTTGAAACAAACGCCGCCAAAAAGACTGCGTCGGAAGAAGCTCGATAGCCGTTTACTGGTTGAAATAGCTTTATTTTTTTATCTAAAAGATAATCATTGGTGTATGGAGATGTCATATTATTCCTTATAATATAAAAAAGCTCAGGAAGATATTCCTGAGCCAGCTGTCTTTATTAAGCGATTAATCGTTTGCGTTTGGACAAGTTTTAGCTTGTTCGGCATTAAATTTAATTGCGGCTTCGTCAGCTTCGGCATCACTGCAAATGGCTCCCTGAGGGCATTCAGAAATGCAAACACCACAATCAATACAGGTGTCTGGATCAACCACATACTGGTCTTCGCTTACATGAAAAGCGCTTACAGGACAAACAGAAGCACAAGTGCCACATTTTACGCAGTTATTATTTACTACTGAAGGCATATTTCATTCTCCTTAAAATTTTTTATCAGCGAGCATTAATGTAAAGCATTTCTCTAGAAAAGCAAGCCTTTTTTTAACTTTCTCTATTATTACGTTTTTGCTGAAAGGACAATGCCAGATAGTCTTGTTTTTTACCTTTTCTCACATTGTATTCAGGTATAATAGAAGCAGGAACGATGTTTGCAACGCATTTTTCGTTAGGCTTTGCGCGCATGGAATTTATATACAAAGTAATCAATTTCGGATCATCCGTAAATTGTGGCATGCCGTTTTGCATAACATAGTCAGGACGCGTCTGATAACGTGTAATTTTTTGCAATCGTCCTTTTTTTACTTCTGTTGTGACCACAGGAAGCTTTTTTGTTTTTGTTGAACCATCAGGATTTTTTCGGCAAACCAGACATTGGTCAAGCGTTAAATTATAACAGCTGACAGGTCTAAATTTAATAAAATCTTTTGGTGTTAAATGGTTGTTCAACACCAAATGTAACATAAAAAATCTTTTAGGAATGCCTGCGTCCACATTCCAAAGAGCCAGACATTGGCTCAAATATTTATTTGATCTTCGATTGTTTAAGGCTTCAACAAATTTAGAACTTTCAAATTGCTTATTGGCAACATATGCAAAATTTTTAGTCACAAACATTTTATTTTCATCTAATTTGACTTTTACAGATTCCAAAATTTTAGGCAAAATAGAAAAGTTTGAAACTCTTTCGACTTGTTCCATGGCTTGCGATTTTGTAATGGTTTGACCCATTTGTACAAAAGCCGACATTTTCCCGCCATTTCCGCATTTTTCTAAAGGTTCGCCTTTTTCATTCAAATAATTTGTGCAGCCGTATCCTAAGGTGGCAAAACCTTTGTTGTCATCAATAGCTGAAGCGTAAAAGTTTTCGGCAAAAGCGACAAATAGTTTAAAGTCTTTTTGTGTTTTTATAAAAACATTTAAATTGTGTTTTTGAACAGCATTAAGCTTTTCTTTGCCCAATCCTTTGTTTTTTAAAAATTCTTGCACATTCTTGTCTAAAGCATCAAAACCTTTAAGAGTTGAAGTTGTGTTTTTTGGATCAGTGTTTCCCTTTGTTTGCGAAATATTTTTAGATGTGTCGATTTGAACAGAATTTTCTCTTTCTTTCGTTGAATTTCCTTTGGAATTTTTATAGGCGATAAGGGTCAGAGCACCGGCTAAAGTTGTTGCGCCAAGAGCAACGGTCAGTTTAGAAGAATTTCTATTCCAAAAAGCTTTGAATTTAGTCAGGTGTTTAATATAATGCTTGTTCATGGATTGAAAAATAGGTGCGGATAAGTGTTTGAATGCGCCACGAAGCAAAGATAATTTTTGTTTGACAAACTGATTCATTTTTGCGGCGGAAACCAAAGCTTTATCTTCAAATTCATGAAGAAGATAATTATTATATTGCTCACTCAACTTTTTGACATTGTCAGCATCCACATTAACAAAAAGTTTATTATTCGGATAAATTTCATTTAAAGCCATTGTTAAGCGAATGGCTTTATTATAACGAGTGTTTATTTCAGCGGCCACTTTGTGTTTGGCTTCGTCAAGGCTTAGATTTCTTAAGCGGTAAGGGCACACAATTCGGATGTCTTGAAAACGTAATGTTGGAATTTTGCGATAACCATTGTCTGCGTATTTTTTAAGTTCTTTAGTTTGGTTTTGAATATATTTGCCGAATAGGTCTTTTTCAAAAGCATCATAGTTTCCCAAAGGATTCGCATAGGAATAAGGAACAATAAAATCATAGTCATCAAGCGATATTTTTGTCGGTTCAATGCGACTGTTTCCATATTCGCTCAGTAAAAAATCCTCATATTCTTTTTTCATAGCATATTCTCCATCCGAATCATTTTTATTATAAAACATGTTTTTTCAAAAGTCTAGTCTGATTTGGACAAAATTTGAAGGTGGAAATATTTAAAAGTATGATTATATTGCAAACAAAAGAAAGGAGTGAAAATGGCTGAATATAAAGCGGATGTTTTAATTATTGGTTCTGGACCAGCCGGATACACGGCCGGAATTTATGCGGCGCGCGCCGGTTTGAAAACTTTGATTGTGACCGGCAAGCAAAAAGGTGGACAATTAATATTGTCTAGTGAGGTTGATAATTTTCCGGCCTTTATTGAAACAATGACCGGTTTCGATATTATGGAAAAAATGCGACAACAAGCAGAGGCGCGAGGAACGCAAATGGTGGATGATGTTATTAATGAAGTCGATTTTTTTGATCATCCGTTTACATGCAGCTCTACAGCCGGAAATTCGTATCAATCAAAGGCAATTATCATAGCAACCGGATCGTCAGTTAATTGGTTGGGTTTGTCTGGCGAACAAAAATATATAGGTCACGGGGTTTCATCGTGTGCAACCTGTGATGGATTTTTTTATCGTGGTAAAGAAGTTGCTGTTGTCGGCGGTGGAAATACGGCGGCTGAAGAAGCGCTGTATTTATCGGCTTTTACGGACAAGGTTTATTTAATTCATCGTCGACATTCGCTGCGCGCAGATATGGTTTTACAACAAAGAATTCAGCAAAACCGTAAAATTGTCATGGTTTGGAATAATATTATTGAAGAAATTTTAGGAACGGAAAATCCATTGTCTGTAACGGGGTTAAAGATTCGCAATGTAAAAACAGACATGGAAAAAACATTAAATGTTTCCGGTTTGTTTGTGGCGATTGGGCATCATCCAAACACGGAATTGTTTCGAAACTATTTGAATTTAACTTCCGGAGGATATATTGCAACCATGCCGGATGGTTGTTCCACAAATGTCAAGGGAGTTTTTGCGGCTGGAGATGTTTGTCAGCCCGAATATCATCAGGCGGTGATAGCCGCTGGTTCCGGAGCAAAGGCGGCATTGGAAACAATTAAATATTTACGCTAGGAAAAAGTGAAAAATTATACTTGATACAAAAAACTCCACTGTTTTGAGGCAGTGGAGTTTTCTCTACTCGTACAGGGGTGTGTATTTTGACACTGTTTCAACAGAATAGGTGTCTCCGTGTAAAACAGGCTCTTCCGAAGTTGTTTTAAGCACTTTTTCACCTGTTTTAACACCCAGCCATTGAGGATTGACGCGTGGACTTGCTTTAATGACGGTGCCATCGCTCAAATAAAGCATATAAATATTTTCATTATCAGCTCCATGTCCGTCTTCACTTATATTGTTATTTGAAATATCCCGCTTATAATAAGCCGGATTGTTCATAATAAACGACGAAGCAATTCGCTTTACCCGTAAAACTTCATGTTTAGTTTTTTTATTAACCAATTCTTTTTGACATTTGCGAAAACTTGAAAGCTGTTGTTTCCTTATTGCAAGTTCACAGGCGTTTAGTTTTCGTTCAGTAATACTATTAGAATAGAAAATAACACGTTGTTCCTGTTCGCGTATTTGCTTTTCACTTCCCAGTATTTGGTCGGGCAACAATTTTTCCAAATTTTTTCCCAACAAAAAAGAAGTTTTGCAATTAAGCTTAAAGGGGACGCTCTTTGCATGTTTATCAGCGTATGCCGGTTGCAAATAAAACTTATAACCAATTAAACAAGCCAAAAACGAAGCACTGAAAATGCTTATAATAATAAAAAGCTTTTTCATAATTTCTATTTTTTAAACAATGGAAAAAAATTGTCTTTTTCAATTTTAACAAAATCACCTTCTTTGGCTAGCAGCCATTCTGGTGATTCTTTTACCTTAAACTGATGAAACGAATTATCGGAAAAAACAATATTGATATAATCAACACGAGAATCTCCGGTGTATTCTCCATTTCCATTTATGCTCAAATTTGTCGAATTATAAAACAAACCGGAATTCATGGATAAATGAATTGATGTATAGGCTTGATATGTCCATGGCCTAACATCACTGTTCAACCAAACCCTTTTTATTTTTAAGATTTGCGGTTTGCTTTTATCTTGCAAAAGCCAAAGTTCTTTTTTTAAGCTATCTGTTTCTTTTTTCAAGGCTAAAGAATTTTTCTTTTCCTTATCGCACAAGGAATCAATTGCCTGCGAAAACAAATAAGGATTTTTCAAAATATCCATATCATGCGAGGTTGCGTCATCTTTTAATAAGTCAACACGCCCTAAATAATATGAATACAAACGTTGGTGCTCGACATAATTCCCATGAAAACCAAATAGATAGGTAAAAAAGGCCATCACAATCAAACACATATGCATTCCCAGCACATTTTTCAGGTCAACTTTGCGTTTTAGCGCAATCACCACGGCATAAGCTGCCACAAAAGTAAATCCATACCAAATTGAGCCTGAAAAACCAAACACAAACAAATAGCCGAAAAGCAACATTGCACCATCAGAATAATCATTTTTCATGCCTTTATAAAAAAAACAGAACAACGTTATTTCCAAAATTAAAGCAACAAATGTTACAAACGTTCCAACTGTAAGGAAACAGCCAAAAAACGCCATACCTGCAATCGCCCAACAGATACACTCGCATGGCGATATTAAGTATTTTTCTTTTTCCATAAAATAATAGTTTTAATCGTTAATACAATAATAAATGAACGGCTTTAATGTATATGATTTTTGTATTTTTGTCAATATTTAAAGTTTTTAGCGTGCCAGTTTTCAAAAAAATACGCTAAAAAACTCTCGAAAAATGTTGCGAGAGTTTTTGGGTGTTCAAAACAATAATGTTACTTATTTTTCATCAACAACGGGTTTGATGTGCCAAATGCGGTCGGCGTATTCCATAACCGCGCGGTCGCTAGAAAAGTTGCCGATTCTCGCTACATTTGTTAAAGCCATTTTAGCCCATTTTTCTTTGTTGTTATAATCTTTCTCAGCTTGATGAACAGCATTGTTAAACGCTTCCATGTCGGCCAAAATGAAATAATAATCACTTCCTAACAAAGTGTCAAAAATTGGGCGGAACAACTGCGGATAATCCTTTTCGCAGAACATGCTTGAGTTAACGGCATTTAAAATGCGTTTAATGTAGTCTGATTTTTCATACAATTCACGAGGATTATAAGTCATGCGTTTACCGCGGACTTGTTCATCGGTTAAACCGAATAAATAGAAATTTTCTTCGCCGACAGCTTCACGAATTTCAATATTGGCGCCATCATATGTTCCTATGGTCAAGGCGCCGTTTAAGGCAAATTTCATATTGCTGGTTCCTGAAGCCTCAAAACCGGCGGTGGAGACCTGACAGCTGACATCGGCCGCCGGAATCAAATATTCGGCCACCGAAACTTTGTAATCGGGAATAACGACCACTTTTAGAAATTCATTAACCCTTTCATCATTGTTAACAACATCGGCAACATTGTTAATCAACTTGATGATGAGTTTGGCAAAAGTATACGATGGCGCGGCTTTTCCTGCAAAAATATAGGTTTTTGGTGTAATCGGACGTACATTGTCACGAATTATGGCCAGATAATCACCTATAATTTGTAAAACGGTCATTAATTGACGTTTATATTCATGGATGCGTTTGGCGTGCACAATATACATGCTGTTTGGGTCAACCATTGTGCGGGTGACACGATAAACTTTTTGCGATAAACGCTGTTTGTTTTCATTTTTAATTTTTAAGAATTCTTTTAAAAATGCTTTATCGTTGACATATTTTTCAATGTTTTGCAATTGGTTTAAATCGGTAATCCAAGAAGTTCCAATTTTACTTGAAATTAAATTGGATAAATCATGGTTGGCACGCAACATCCAGCGACGAGGCGTCACGCCATTGGTTACATTGGTGAATTTTTCCGGCCATAATTCATAAAATTCCGGTACGAGCGAATGCTTTACTAATTCGGAGTGCAATTGAGCTACGCCATTAACCGAAAATGAGCCGACAATAGATAGGTTTGCCATGCGAATAACTTGGTTGTCGCCTTCGCCGTCAACAATGGAAACTTTTCCCAATTTGTAGGAATCTTCACCAAAATGATTGCGGGCAAACTCCATAAAGCGGCGGTTGATTTCATAAATAATTTGCAAGTGACGTGGCAAAAAGCGCCGGATAATGGAACTGCTCCATTTTTCCAAAGCTTCTGGTAACAAGGTGTGATTGGTATAAGCAAAAATTTTCGTAACAATTTCCCAAGAATCATCCCATTCTTGTCCATAAACATCCATTAGCTGACGCATCATTTCTACAATAGCCAAAGCCGGATGTGTGTCGTTTAGTTGAATGCACACATAATCAGGCATTTTTTTGAAATCATTGCTTTTTTCCATAAAACGGCGGATGATGTCTTGAATAGCGCATGAAACAAAGAAATATTGTTGTGTCAGGCGCAATTCTTTGCCTTGCTCGATATTGTCGGACGGATATAAAACTTTAGAAATTGTCTCTGTGCGAATTTTGTCACGCACGGCTTCAATATAACCGCCGTTGTTAAAAATGTTTAAGTCTAATTCATCGTCGGTCTTAGCCGAAAACAAACGCAGATAGTTAACAGATTTTCCATTATATCCTACAACTGGAAAATCATACGGAACACCGTATAGGGTGCTGGTGTTGGCCCAAACATAACTTACTTTTCCGTCCGGTTTGTTGTACATTTCCACGTTTCCACCGATTGGAATAGTGACCGTACGATCGGTACGAGCAAATTGCCAAGGAGAATCTTCACCAAGCCAATTATCAGCTTGTTCAATTTGATAGCCGTTTTCGAATTTTTGCTTAAACAAACCGTATTCATAGTTGATTCCGTAGCCAAACCCCGGAATTCCCAAGGATGCCATGGAATCCAGATAGCAAGCTGCCAAACGTCCTAATCCGCCATTTCCAAGAGCCGGATCATATTCGGCATCAAAAATTTCACTAAGAGAAAAATCAGGAAAACCTTCAATTTTAATGTCTTTTAAAATGTCATAAAGACCAAGATTATAAAGATTGTTTTCCAACGAACGACCAATTAAATATTCAATAGATAAATAGTAAATGCGTTTGGTACCATGTTTGTTATAACGCGCAATAGTTTCATACATTTTATCCATGGCAAATTCACGTACGGCCAAAGCGATGACGTTGAATGCCTCATCTTTTGTTAATTCGCAGTTGCGTTTGCCGATAAAATATTTTGCGTAATGCTCAATAGATAGCTTTAAACGAGCGCGGTCAATTTCATCCATAACACTTTTATTTTCTGTTACCACAATTTTTCTCCCATAATTTTTAACATACCTTTTTATACCAGACACTAGTCGAAATTAATTGAAAATTACTTAACAATATAACATTTTTATTTGTGAAAAAAAAGATATTGTTTGATTTTTAATTTTTTTGGTTATATAGCTAAAATTGAAAAATAAGGAATTTATACAGAGTGATAACAATGAATAAAAAACTACTTTTAGCCGTTTCGCTAAGCGCGTTTATTTGTGCTAATGCAAACGCTGACACAATTTTTGAGGCAATGAGTGAAGCCTATAACAGTAACCCGACTTTGCATGGTCAACGTGCTGCCAGTGGTGCGACTAATGAAGACGCCGCTGCGGCTCGTTCGGGATTTCGTCCGACGATTGGTGTAAACGGAAATTATTCGGATACGCACGTTCGTCAAACGGGAAATTCTACCGTTGACGGTTATCAAAAAGGATATACGGGAAGTGTGACGCAATCCGTTTTTAACGGTTTTCAAACATATAATGCAGTGAAAGCCGCGGATTCAGCCGCTAAAGCCGGTATACAAGATTTGTATGCAGTGGAACAATCTGTTTTATTAAGTGCTTCAACCGCGTATTTGGATGTTATGCGTGATGAAGCTATTGTGCGCTTGCAAAAAAATAATGAGCGTTTACTCAAAAAACAGCTCGATGAAACTTTGGCGCGTTTTGATGTTGGTGAAGTGACCAGAACCGATGTCGCTCAATCTAGAGCAAGTTATGCTCAAGCGCAGTCCGATGTCATTTCCGCAGAAGGTAATTTGGCTGTTTCAAAGGCTGTTTATTTACAAATGGTTGGCAAAGAACCAAAGGATTTACAAAATCCGGCGGATATTACTAAGCTGTTCCCGGCTCGTTTTGATGAAGCCATGAACTATGCTCGGACTAATAATTATTCTTTGCAGGCGGCAAAAAAACAATTAGATTCGGCTACGTATAATGTGAATAGTAACAAAGGCGCGTTGTTGCCGGAAGTTTCCTTTACAGCAGCCAGTGGTAAAACGACGAATTCCAATCATCAAATGTCCAAAAATCCAAGTACAACCAGTACGCAATATTCTTTGGATATGAATGTTCCTCTTTATACAGGTGGCGCGACACGAGCTAAAATTCGTAAAAGTAAATATCAGAAATGGCAAGCCCAAGAAGGTGTTTTAGAAGCTGAACGCGCTGTTGTGGCTGGCGTGACAAGTAATTGGCAGTCTATGCAGGCAAACAAATCTAATATTTCTTCTATTCAAGCACAAATTAAGGCTTCTGCCATTGCTTTGGAAGGAACACAAAAAGAAGAGGCTTTGGGTAATCGCACGGTATTGGACGTTCTGAACGCTTACCAAACATTACTGACGTCGCAAGTGAATGAGGTTAAGGCTTTGCATGATTACTATGTTTCCGGATTGCAGTTGATGCAGTCTATGGGCAATTTAACCGCCAAAAAATTAGCTTTGAATGTAAAATATTATAATGCGGAAGAGCATTATCAAAACACCAAAGGAAAATGGTTGACTTTATCCATTGATAAATAAAGTAAAACTATTGCTAATTAAAATAATTTTTGCTATTATGCCTCAAGTTTTTTAATTTAATTTGAGGCATAATTTTATGGCAAAAACAGAAGATTCGTCACTCGATTCTATTTTAAAATCGATTCGCGAGGCGATAATAGATAAAGAACAGCGAAAACATTTTGAAAAAAAAGCGCTTGAAGAGAAAAAAACGCCTTTTGAAAAGGAAGATGAAATTTTTGAACTAACAAAAAATATGTTGGTCAATCGCGAAGATATTCCCTATCAATTGGGTGTTTGGAGTTTTAATGATGTTGCTTGTAAAATTATGAAAAAGTATCAAAATTATTTTGCTAAACGAACAATTAAAAATGATATTTCCAATTCTAATGACAATCAAAATGTTCGAGTGCAAGTAAAGGAAAATTCTTTAGCCTAAAGGCTTGTTTTCCTTAATGATTAGTTTTAAATATTGCTTAATTTTGTAAAGATAAAACGGAAAAAATAATGTTAGAAAAGAACTATAATCCAAAAGAATTTGAAGAAAAAATTTATGAAAAATGGGAAAATGATGGTGATTTTAAACCAGATATGCGTAGCAAAAAAGAAGCGTTTTCAATAGTGATTCCGCCACCAAATGTAACAGGTGTTTTGCATATGGGGCACGCCTTGGATGATACATTGCAAGATATTTTAATTCGCTATAATCGCATGCTGGGAAAAAAGGTTTTGTGGCAGCCGGGAACTGATCATGCCGGTATTGCCACGCAAATGGTTGTGGAACGTAACTTGGCCAAGGAAGGAATTACCAGACACGATTTAGGTCGTGAGAAGTTTATTGAAAAAGTTTGGGAATGGCGTAAGCAATCAGGTGGTACAATTTGTCGGCAATTGCGTCGTTTGGGCGCTTCTTGCGATTGGAGCCGTGAGCGTTTTACAATGGACGAGGGACTTTCCCGCGCGGTTCGCAAAATTTTTGTTTCACTATATAAAGATGGCTTGATTTTTAAAGCGAAAAAATTGGTGAACTGGGATCCTAAATTGGGGACGGCCGTTTCTGATTTGGAAGTGGTGCAAAAAGAAACTGTTGGTAAAATGTATTATTACAAGTATCCGATTGAAGGGCAAGAAGGAACGTATATTCACATTGCCACAACACGTCCGGAAACAATGTTTGGGGATACAGCAGTGGCTGTTTCCAAGGATAATCCAAAGTTGGCACATTTAATTGGCAAGAATTGCATTATTCCGATTATTAATCGAGTTATTCCGATTGTTGGAGATGAGCATGCTGATCCGGAAAAAGGAACGGGTGCTGTAAAAATTACACCAGCGCATGATTTTAATGATTTTGAAGTTGGCAAGCGTCACAATTTGCCAATGATTAATGTTTTGAACCCTGATGCAACGCTAAATGAAAACACTCCATACGCTGGTCTGACAACAATGGAGGCACGGGTAAAGACAATTGAAAAATTGACCGAATTAGGATTAATGGATAAAATTGAAGATCATCCAATGGTTATTCCATATGGTGATCGTAGTGGCGTGGTTATTGAACCATTAATGACAGACCAATGGTTTGTGGATGCGCCAAAGTTGGCGGTTGCGGCCATGAAAGCTGTGGAAGATGGTGATATGCAATTTGTACCGAAAAGTTATGAAAAAACATATTTCGAATGGATGCGCAATATTCAGCCATGGTGTATTTCTCGCCAATTGTGGTGGGGGCATCAAATGCCGATTTGGTACGGGCCGGATGGCGAAATCTTTTGTGAGGAAAATGAAGGGGAAGCCAAAGCCGCCGCAACAAAACATTATGGAAAAGAAGTTGATTTAACGCGGGAAACAGATGTTTTGGATACCTGGTTCTCATCTGGTTTGTGGGCGTTTTCAACTTTGGGATGGCCTGATGAGACTGAATTTTTGAAAACTTTTTATCCAACTTCTGTTTTGGTCACGGGATTCGATATTATTTTCTTCTGGGTTGCCCGCATGATGATGATGAGCATGTATATGATGAAACGGGTACCATTTAAAAAATGCTATATTCACGGTTTGGTGCGTGATGAGCAAGGTCGCAAAATGAGTAAGTCTAAGGGCAACACGGTTGACCCGATGGAAACAATTGAAAAATATGGCGCGGATGCGTTGCGTTTCTTTATGGCGGCGATGGAAACTCAAGGAAGAGATATTAATTTGTCGGATTCGCGTATTCAAGGCTATCGTAATTTTGCCACAAAATTGTGGAATGCGGCTCGTTTTTGCGAGATGAACGAATGTTATTCCGTAAAAGATTTTGCGATAAGTAGTGCTCGTTTGGAAGTCAGCAAGTGGATTATAGCAAAAGTTAAAGAAGCTTTGGCAGAAGTGTCTGAAAATTTAAACAATTTCCGTTTTTCTGATGCAGCTAATGCGGTATATCAATTTATTTGGGGGACATTCTGCGATTGGTATATTGAGTTGATTAAGCCAATTTTCTATAGTGAAAACACGGAAGATATCAAAGAAGCCCGCGCTGTTGCCGCATGGACATTGGATAGAATTTTGGTGATGTTGCATCCGTTTATGCCGTTTATCACGGAAGAATTATGGGATAATCTCACAGACCGTTCCGGTAAATTAATACATGCGGCTTGGCCGACCAATGAGGATATAAATACCGCGGATAAAAATGAAATTGATAGAGCAATTGACTTTATTATGGCGATTCGCTCTTTGCGTGCGGCTATGAATTTGCCTGCGGGAGCAAAATTACATGTTTATGTTAAAGATGCTTCTTCTGATACAATGTCAGTTTTGAAAAGACAAAAAGCTCTTATTTGCAAGTTGGCTCGTTTGGAAGAAGTTGTGGCTTTGGAAAATCGTGAGATAACCAAAGATATGGTGCAAACAGTAAGTCGTGAGGCCGTGATTTTGATTCCGCTTAAAGGTGTGGTTGATTTTGAGGCTGAACGCGTTCGTTTGCAAAAAGAGCTTGAAACATTAAACAAAAATATTGAAGGATATAATCGTAAACTGAGTAATGATAGCTTTGTGTCCAAGGCTCCGGCGCAAGTCGTTGCCGAAGAAAAACGTCGTCAGGCCGAAGCTATGGAAAACAAAGTTAAAGTTGAAGAAGCATTGGCTCGTATTGCTAATTTTTAAGGAGAGAAAAATGAAAAAAATTATATTAAGTTTTGTTGCTGCTTGTTTTATGTCGGCATGTGCCACTGATCCATATACCGGAGAAAGCAAAGTTGCTAAAACTGCTTGGGGAACAGGTATAGGTGCCGCGGCCGGAGCTGGTATTGGTGCTTTAATCGGTGGTAAAAAAGGTGCATTGATTGGTGCTGGAATTGGTGGCGCGACCGGTGCGGCCACAGGTGGCTATATGGACATTCAGGCAAGTAAATTGCGCCAAAAATTAACCGGAACAGGCGTGCAAGTGGCGCGTGATGGTGACAACGTTCGTTTAATTATGCCAAACAGCATAACTTTTAATACCAATGAAGCCACTATGAAAACCTCAGCTAATAATGTTTTAGATTCCGTTGCATTGGTCGCAAAAGAATATGATAAAACCAAATTGCAGATTGTGGGTTATACCGATAGCACTGGTAATGATAAAATAAACCAACCGTTGTCAGAGCGTCGTGCGGCAACTGTAGCCAATTATTTAGCTTTGCGCGGCGTTCAAGGTGGCCGTATAAGCTCCTATGGCGCTGGTTCAGCCAATCCGATAGCCTCTAATGCCACAGAAGAAGGCAAGGCTCAAAATCGTCGTGTGGAAATAACATTGATTAACGCTCAATAAGAGAGAAAGTCATAAGCAAAAACCGCCGTTGCAAAATACGGCGGTTTTTGCTATTTAATCTTTGCTTTTATTTCTGATTTGGTATAAATTTACAAATGAATAGGTAATAGCCTGTTTGGGGTGTGGAAACCCCTAGATTACGCGTCCAAAACATGGACGTTAAATTTGTTTGCCTTCTGGCTTGGGCTGGAAGGTAGCAAAATGTGCTATGCAAATATGTATAGTTAATATGCTACACCATTTCGTAATCTTGGTTTCCAACTTCCAGCTACTTTTTTGGGTGGCTTTTTTTGATTTATAACAAAAATAAGGAAATGAGAATGAATAAGCTTGATCAGAAAGGATATTCCATGGTGGAAATGTTGGGAGTGTTGGCAATCATTGGTATTTTATCAATTGGTGGAATAGCTGGATATACAAAAGCTATTGAGAAAATGAAATCCAATGAACAGCGTCGTGTGATCGCCAATTTATTGCATGCGGCAGTGCGTTTGAAAGCAAATTTGAATGCTCAGCCAACTTCTGAGTTAATTGATGTTACATCAGCCTTGGTTGCTTTGGGAGAAATTCCTGAAAATTGGAATTACAAAAACGGTTATTTGCAAAATGATGATGGAATATCGGCGCAATTGGTTTATGGACTAAAAACGTGGAAAAGTGACGAAGGTGAAGATCGGTCTGATTTTATTTATAATCTGCGTCTTTATTTTAATCAAGACACGGAAAACTTAGCTCTTTCGAGGATTGAATTATGCAAAGATGTTATAAATGCCATAAAACCTTTTTATTCAGAAATTAAATCTGTAACATTTTGGCAAAAGGATACAAAAAATCCAAATTTATATTCGGGGAAAAGTCTGCAATCAACAACACCTCTAGAAATACAGCAAAAATGCCATTTTACCATAACAAATCAAGGATTGGCTTTATTCGCTGTTTCTTTAAATCCCTATTAAAAAAGAACCATAAAGGTTCTTTGCTAATTTAATCTTTATGGCGGAAGGTGATGCGTCCCTTTGTCAAATCATAAGGAGTCATTTCAATATCGACTTTGTCACCCACCATGACACGAATACGGAATTTACGCATTTTGCCTGCCGTATGAGCCAATATTTCCACGCCATTTTCCAAACGAACGCGAAACATTGCATTGGGCAGTTTTTCAATAACTTCACCCGTCAATTCCAACAATTCTTCTTTACTCATTCAAACCTCATTTTTCAATATTTGTCAAATTTATAACCGTATCTGAAAAAAAATGCAAGTAATTTTATCATTAATCCACGAAAGATACGTTATTTTTTTGCGGTGACAATTTTAATTGCCTCATCGGCCGTTAAGGAACTTGGGGCATATCCTTTGGGAATGGCATAGTTGTTTTTTCCGCATTTCAAATACATGCCGTAACGCCCTTTGTTGAGGGTAATATTTTCTTTGGTGGTTGGATGTTGCGCTAAAATAGTCGGTTCTGGTTTGGTAACAGCGCTTTTAAGCAGTTCTTCGGCGCGCTCAAGCGTGATATTAAAGATATTATCATCGCCACTGAGAGATTTCGATTTAGTGCCTTGTTTGATATATTGTCCGAATTTACCAATGTTCACTTCTATTCCATTGCCCAAATCGCGCGGTAGTGAAAGCAATATTTGAGCTTGTTCCGATGTCAACTCTTCTGGCTTTACAAATTTAGGTAAAGAACAGCGCTTTGGCTTTTCTGTATTTCCGGCGGCATCGCCTAATTGCACATAATAGCCATAAGGTCCCTTGCGTAAATAAACGTTTTGTTCATTCATTTGACACAAAATTTTATCTTCACCACTTGCCAGTTTTTGCGCGCTGGCGTTGGCTGCTTCTTGTTCTTCCTCTTTTGTGTCGGTCAAAGGTTTTGTGTAAGAACATTCAGGATAGTTTGAACATCCTAAAAACGCTCCAAATTTACCGAATTTAATACTTAAACGCCCTTTGCCGCACTGTGGACAAATTCGAGGATCTGAACCATCCTCTCGCGGTGGAAACAGGTGAGCGGAGAGAGCTTCGTCAACTTTGTTAATCACCTCAGTCAGCTGCAGAGGTTTGACTTCATCAATGTTTTTGATAAATTTAGCCCAAAATCCCGCCAGAAGTTTTTTCCATTGCATGGCGCCGGCCGAAACATCATCCAAAAATTCTTCCATTTGCGCCGTGAAATCATATTCCACATATTTTTTGAAAAAGTTTTCTAAAAATACGGTGACAATGCGGCCTCGGTCTTCTGGAATAAAGCGTAATTTTTCCACTTTAACATATTTGCGTTCTTGCAAAACCGCAATAATATTCGCATAAGTAGATGGGCGTCCAATACCTAATTCTTCCAATTTTTTAACTAAACTTGCTTCTGTAAATCTTGGCGGTGGTGTGGTGAAGTGTTGAGCCGGTTTTATTTCTTTCTTTTCGACGGCTTCACCTTTTTCCACATTTGGTAAAATTGCATTTTCGTCATCATCATCCGAGTCGTCTTTGCTTTCTTGATAAAGTTTTAAAAAGCCGTCAAACTGAATAACTTGACCATTAGCGCGCAATAAAATTTTTTTATCAACAGATTGAGCATCAACAACAACTCTATCCAAAATAGCCGGATTCATTTGACAAGCCACGGTGCGTTTCCAAATCAATTCATAAAGCTTATAGGCATCGTTGTCTAATTTCATTTCCATTTTTTTAGGCGTGTTCATAACATCCGATGGACGTATGGCTTCGTGAGCTTCTTGAGCATTTTTTGTTTTGTTTTTGTACTCTTTAGCTGTTTTAGGCAGATAATTTGCGCCAAAATATTTTTCAATAGCGTCACGACAAGCTTTAATAGCTTCCTTAGACAGATTTACGGCGTCCGTACGCATATAGGTAATGATACCGTCTTCATAAAGCTTTTGTGCAACTTGCATGGTTTTTTTTGCGGAAAAACGTAATTTGCGCGCCGCTTCTTGCTGTAAAGTTGAAGTTGTGAACGGCGGAGCCGGATAGCGACTGGCTTTTTTGCGTTCAACATTAGAAATTGCAAAATTCTGGGCTTCAATTTTTACTTTGGCGTCTAGTGCTTTTTCTTCACTGTTAAGTGTGAATTTATCTAGTTTTTTGCCGTCTAAATTTATGAGGTGTGTAAGCATTTCAGCTTTTTGGGCGGTTAATAAATCCACATCAATTGTCCAGTATTCTTCTGGTTTGAATTTATCAATTTCATTTTCTCGATCACAAATCAAACGCAAAGCGACAGATTGCACGCGCCCTGCCGATTTAGAGCCCGGAAGTTTTCGCCATAAAATGGGAGATAAATTAAAGCCAACCAAATAATCCAAGGCGCGGCGAGCCATGTAGGCACTAACCAAATCCTGATCAATTTCACGAGGATTTTCAATTCCTTCTTTGACGGCGGATTTTGTAATTTCATGAAATACGACACGTTCAATTTTTTTGCCGGTTAATTTTTTCTTTTCCTTCAATTCTTCCAGTATATGCCAAGCAATGGCTTCTCCTTCTCTATCCGGGTCGGATGCGAGAATTAGCGTGTCGCAGTCTTTTAGGGCGGTGATAATATCATTTAGATGTTTTTTCCCGACAGGGCTAAATTCCCAAGTCATGGCAAAATCATTGTCAGGGTCAACAGAGCCGTCTTTGCTTGGTAAATCACGGATATGTCCGTAACTAGCCAGAACTTTGTAATCAGCTCCCAGATATTTGTTGATTGTTTTTGCTTTTGCCGGTGATTCTACAACAACTAATTTCATTATTTTTACATCCTAATATTATTTTAATCGAGCGACGCGGTTCCCAACTTGTCGTTCAATTTTTCCCGTAAACTCCAAGTCCAAGAGTTGTGAAAAAAAGTCGGCTTGTGACAGTCCGCTGGAACGCAATAATTCATCTATATCCACACCTTCGAAAGTTATCAAATCTATCAACGGCATTGTCGTTTCTTTCTCTGGAAGAGATTTAGATATTTTAATGTCAGAAATATTTACATGATTTTCAACTTTGTCAAGAGGCTTCAAATCAAGAGTCATGTTTTTTAGTGTTTTATGTGCGCTAAGGCTTAACATGTTAAGTATGTCATCTGCGGATTCTGTCAGAACAGCGCCATCTTTGATAAGAAGATTAGGACCTTGCGAACGATTTTCCAAAGGTGAACCCGGAATGGCAAAAATGTCTTTTCCTTGTTCTAAAGCGCATTTGGCTGTGATTAACGATCCTGAATGCAAGCTGGCTTCCACAACTAGAGTGCCGCAGGTTAGTGCCGATATAATGCGATTTCGGCGGGGAAACGTGGAAATTTGTGCGGTTGTGCCCAAAGGTAATTCCGAAATAATTAATCCTTGATTGGCAATTGTTTGATAGAGTTCTTTGTTTTCCGGCGGATAAATTACATCTATTCCCGTTCCTAAAACTGCAATGGTGGGGCCGAGTTTGTTTTTGGCATATAAAGCTCCTTTGTGCGCAGAACTGTCAATTCCGCGCGCCATGCCGGATATAACCAAAACATCATTTTCGGTTAAATCATAGGCGATTCGCGAAGCTATTTTCCGTCCATTGATAGAAGCGTTGCGCGCGCCAACAATTGCAATGCTTAATTCGTAATTTAACAAGCTGGTGTTGCCGAGAGCGTATAAAATTGGTGGCGCATCATTAATTTGTTTAAGTGACAAAGGATATAAAGCGTCTTTATAGGTGATGATTTTCGCGCCAATTTTATTTGCTTTTTCAATTTCTTCTTCAGCTTTTTCTTTTGAACAAATTTTTTTCTTTTGCGATAAAGCTATTAGCGCTTTTTCCAAACTACCATAGGTTTGCAAACATCTGTAAAATGTGATAGGGCCAACACCATCAGTCAATAGAAGCTGCACAATTTCTATAAGCTCGTTTTTTTCCACGTCTTACGCCTTTTTCTTGAAGCTGATTTTGCTTTCCGTGCCCTGAATTAAGCGAGAAATATTGGCGTGGTGCCGAATAATGACCAATAAAGCTATAACAGTATAAAATAAAGCGTAAATTGTCGGACACATAAAAAACGCCACAATCGGCATTGATATGGCTGCGGTTAACGCCGCTAAAGAAGAATAACGAAAAGCGAATGCCATGACTAACCAAACAGCCAAAGCGATTAAAGCGACAGGCCATTGGGTCATTAAAATAAAACCAAAGGCCGATGCAACGCCTTTGCCGCCCTTAAATTTAAGCCAAACCGGAAAATTGTGGCCAATAACACCAAAGGCGCCGGCAATAAGCGAGCCGACAACATTGAGTGTTGTTTCAATTCCAACAAATGAAAATGAAGTATCTGGTAAAAAATGATATGCCGCAAAAGACGCTAAACCGGCTTTAAATGCGTCAAGAATAACAGTTAGCATGGCTAATAATTTGTTTCCTGTGCGCAAGACATTGGTGGCGCCAATGTTTCCTGAACCTATTTTGCGAATATCGCCATAGCCGGCCATGAAACATAAAACCAAACCAAAAGGAATTGAGCCGGCAATGTAGCCACCAAGGGCGCAAAAAATTAAATCGATATTCATTATTATTCTCCTTAAAATCTAAAAATTAGTTCCATCAATAGCAGAAAACTCAAAATTTTCAACTAGATTTTCTAGCTCAAAAAAATTCTGCTGAAAACATGTAAAATATTGATGACAATGGCGGCAAAATGAATAACATACAATAAGATTAGTGTAAGGTGAAAAGATGAAACCTGTATTCAAAAGAATTTTGCTAAAGCTTTCGGGTGAAGGCTTGATGGGGGATAAAGGATTTGGCGTTGACGCTGAAATTGCGGCATCGTTGGCTCGAGAAATTGCTGCGGTGCGTGAGCTGGGTGTGCAAGTTTGCTTGGTTATTGGCGGTGGAAATTTTTTCCGTGGTGCGAAGAATGCGAGTGAAGGCATGGATAGAAGCGTGGCTGATCAAGTGGGCATGATGGCAACATTGATGAATGCTTTGGTTATGAAAACGGCGCTTGAAAGAGCTGGCTGTCCGGTTGAAATTTATTCCGGATTGGTTATGCCGCAAGTTTGCGAAACTTATAGCTTTAGAGAAGCGACAAAATCTTTGGCTAAAGGAAATGTTGTTATTTTTTCTGCGGGTACGGGTAATCCGTATTTTACAACGGATTCCGGTGCAGCTTTGCGAGCGGCTGAAATGCATTGTGATGTGATTATGAAGGCAACTCAGGTTGATGGCGTGTATGATTCCGATCCTCGAAAAAATCCTGAGGCTAAGCGCTATGATGAAATCAGCTTTGCTGAAGTGGAGAATAAAAAGCTTAAAGTTATGGATATGACGGCAATTACAATGGCGGCGGAAAATAATATTCCGATTATGGTGTTTGCGCAAAAAGGTGAAAATTCTATTGTTTCTGCCGTGTGCGGTCAAGCTAGATGTACAATTATCAAATAAAAATAAGAGGTAAAAATGTCTGAATTTGAAAAAATAAAAATGGAAACATTGAATCGAATGGAAAAAAGTTTGGAGGCCTTAAAATCTGATTTTGCTGGATTGCGCGCGGGTCGGGCGCATGCTAGTCTGTTGGATGGCATTTTGGTCGAAGCTTATGGCAATATGACGCCGATTAGCCAAGTGGGAACGGTTAGTGTGCCGGACGCGCGTACATTGTCTGTTAGCGTGTGGGACAAAGGAATGGCTAAAAGTGTCGAAAAGGCATTGCGAGAAAGCGATTTGGGGTTGAATCCTATGTCCGATGGGCAATTGATCCGTATCCCTATTCCGCCGTTGAGTGAAGAACGTCGTAAAGAACTTGTGAAAATTTCTGGAAAATATGCTGAACAATGCAAGGTGGCTGTGCGCAATATTCGTCGTGACGCGATGGATGATGTTAAAAAACTGAAAAAAGATTCGCTTATTTCGGAAGATGAAGAAAAAAAATATAATAATGATATTCAAAAGTGGACGGATGAAACAATTCGCAAAGTTGATGAACAGGTCGCTTTAAAAGAAAAAGATATTATGCAGGTATAGGGTGAAAACGTGACAGTCGAAAATTTACGGCATATTGCTTTTATTATGGATGGAAACCGCCGTTGGGCGCGCAAAAGGAATATGCCTGTCATTGTGGGGCATAAAAAAGGTGCGGAAGTTTTGATAGATACGGCAAAATCCGTAAAGAAACTTGGTATTCCATTTATGACAGTGTATGCGTTTTCTACTGAAAATTGGCAACGCGATAAAGCGGAAGTTGATGGTCTGATGAATTTGCTCCGAAATTATTTGGATAACAGCTTTAAGGAATTAGAAGAAAATAATGTTAAAATTATTTTTATTGGTGAAAAAGAACTTTTGGCTGCGGATATTATTGCCAAAATGGCAAATATTGAAAATAAGACGGCGCAAAATGACGGGTTGGTCCTTTGTGT
>JBNMLT010000001.1:0-22049 GCA_050874965.1 Alphaproteobacteria bacterium | reverse complement strand
TAAGACGTACATGAATTTTTTGAGACAGCGTAAAACCGCTTTAGATGCGCCGCTACACGCGGTTTCCTCTGGACGAAGCATGATTGAAATGCTCGGCGTCCTCGCTATCATCGGGGTTCTATCCGTAGGCGGAATTGCCGGATACTCCAAAGCCATGACAAAGTTTAAAATTAACAAAACTATGCAACAAATTACTGAAATAGCCACAAATGTGCGCACACTATATGCGCAGCAAAAAAATTTTGAAGGTTTAACTAATGAAACAGCCATTCAAATGAGAGTTATTCCTACTGAACTGGGGACAGAGAGTTCAAGCCTAATTAATGCTTTCGGAGGGAATATCCTCATCCAATCTACTTACTCAGCAACTGTTCCAGATGCATTCAGGATTGTTTTTTATAATTTAGGAAAAGAAGCTTGTATTGCTTTGGGAACAGCAGATTGGGGAACAATTGAATCCTCCGGCGTTGTCGGCATAACCATTGGGTATGTATCTGTTTTTTTAGAAGAAGCTTTAGATAAAGGAAAAGGAAACTGCACTGAAGGTGATTTCTATCATAACGGTGATGGATACTACGCTTGCTCTGGACATTTACCTTTATCCCCAGCAATTGCTGCACAATATTGCGATAATCCATCTGCTGAATCTGGTGGGAAAACAGAGTTTGGAATAATGTTTAAAAAATAATCTCATTTGCGCTAAAAAAGGATAGTTCATTTTGAACTATCCTTTTTTCTACGCTGATATTTGATTATTGCACATTACCAAATGGATTAACATCTTTTTCATCCGGCGTTGCGCGCAAATCAAACATATTGATCACCGGCACGCAGATAAAGATTGATGAAAATGTTCCAATCACAATACCTGTGGTAATCACAAAGGCAAAACTACGCAAAGCGTCACCGCCAAAAGCCAACAAAGCAATAGATGCTAAAAATGTTGTAATACCCGTCAAAATCGTGCGAGAAAAAATATCGTTAACACTTTTGTTTAACAAATCATATTGCGGCATTTTTTTATACTTTTGCAAATTTTCACGCACACGATCATAGGTTACAACCGTATCATTTACCGAATAACCTGCCAAAGTCAAAATGGCGGCAATTGTCGTCAAACTAAAATCCAAATGGAAAATAGAAACCAAGCCCACCGTGATAATCAAATCATGAAACAATCCGACTAAAGCGCCGACAGCAAATTTCCATTCAAAACGGAACCAAATGTAGAAGCTGATCGCCAACATGGCAAATACTGAAGCCAAAACGCCCGAAAGTTTCAATTCGTCACCAACTTGCGGACCAACAGATTCAATTCTGTCAAATGTAAAATCATTGCTTAACATTTCTTTAATTTGTTTAACAGCAACACGTTGGCTTTCTTCATCGGCGTTGTTGGCTTGAGCCCGAATCATCAATTCATCTCCAGTTTCACCAAAAGATTGCAGATTCAACTCATCCAATTTTAAGGTATCCAATTCATGACGAACCTTATCCACATCAATTGGACCGTTTTTGCTTTTAACTTCAATCAGCACGCCTCCGGAAAAGTCAATACCATAGTTAAAACCGCGAACGGCAACGCTAACGATTGACGCCAAAAGCAACAAAGCTGTTATGGTATAGGCAATTTTGCGATAGCCTAAAAAATCAATACTTGTATCTTTGATAATCCAACTAAATATTTTCATTTTTTATTATCCTTATCTTAAAGTGGAAGTTTAGTCGGTTTAAACTTGGCCATCCAGGCTTCCACCAACAAACGGCTGACTGTTACCGAAGTAAACATTGAGGTGATAATACCAATAATCAATGTCACGGCAAAACCTCTGACCGGACCACTGCCAAAATAAAACAACACAAAACCGGCAACCATGGTTGTTAAATTCGAATCGACAATTGTTCGATAAGCTTCCGTAAATCCCAATGTAATAGCATCGCGAATCGAGCGACCTTTGTTCACTTCTTCACGCATACGCTCAAAAATCAAAATATTCGCGTCAACAGCCATACCCATGGTCAAAATGATACCGGCAATTCCCGGAAGGGTCAATGTTGTTCCCATAAAGCTCATAATGCCTAACATTAAAACGATATTAATCAACACGGTAATATCAACCATTACCCCAAACAGGCCATAAGCCAAAATCATAAACACAACAACCGCGGCTAAACCCACAATAGAAGCGACAACGCCATCATGAATGGAATCCGCGCCTAATCCTGCGCCCACAGTTCTTTCTTCAATAACTTCCAACGGAGCTGGCAAAGCGCCAGAGCGCAAGAGCAAAGCTAAGTCATTAGCGGTTTTGGTGGTAAAATTACCGGTAATAATACCGCTACCACCCGTAATAGTGCTTTGAATTGTTGGGGCTGAAATCACTTCATTATCCAAAACGATGGCCAATCTTTCACCAATATGGCTTCCTGTCACCTCGCCAAATTTGCGTCCGCCCAATGTGTTAAAGCGAAAACTTACAACAGGTCTACCTTCCGAAAAAGAAACACGCGCATCTGTTAAATTTTCACCACCGACAACAGGCTTTTTAATCACAACATATTGTTCGCCTTCGGAACCATTCATCACGCGAGATGTTTTGCTTATTTTACCACGTTTCGCCTGAGCCACACTTGTCGTTTCATCAACCAAATGGAAAGACATTTTTGCAGTTTTACCTAACAAAATTTTTACACTTTCCGGATTCTGCACACCAGGAAGTTGAACCAAAATACGATCAGTTCCTTGACCTTGAATACTAGGCTCTTTTGTACCCAGCTCATCAATACGACGGCGCACAATACCTATGGATTGGTCTATAACTTGATATTTAAGAGCGGTAATGGCCTGTTCATTATACGCAATTGTCACCAAACCTTCGCCATTGGCGTCATCGCTGACTTCAAGTCCTTAATCCAATTTGCGAAAAGCTTCTTTAGCCTTATCCCGTGCGGCATAATCAGAAATCTTTACAAAAACACCTTTTTCTGAAGATTTCAAATCCTGATAACGTATTTTGTGTTCACGCAAAGATTGGCGCACGGAATCTTCCAGTGTTCCCATCTTATCTTTCAAAACATCATCCATTTTTACTTGCAAAAGCAAGCTTGAACCGCCTTGCAAATCCAATCCAAGGCTAACAGGTTGCCACCATTTTGGCAAATTCTGCGGATTGGATATTATATTTGGAATCGCAAAAAACACACCGACAAGGCAAATGCCGATGATAATCAAAATTCTTTGCAGAGATAACTTGTACATCTGTTTTTCCTTTTATTTTGTTTTTTTATCTTTTGTTTTAGCTGTTTTTGCTTCACATTTTTTATTTTCTTCGGGAGCAACAACACTGCTAATTGTCATGCGCTCAACAACAACATTGACACCAGCCGCTATTTCAACGGTAACTTCCATACAATTTAATTTTGTAATTCGGCCATATATGCCACCGCTGGTTAAAACTTTATCACCAACTTTCAATCCTTCCGCCATAGCAGCATGCTCTTTAATTTTTTTAGTTTGCGGACGAATGAGGAAAAAGTAAAAAATTATTAAAATTAAACCCAGCTGTGTCAATGTTACGGCCATTGAACCGCTTTGTACTCCAGCTTCTCCGGCAGAAGCAAAAGCCTCGCTAATCAGCATATTTTTTCTCCTTTCACATAATTTTATATTTTAGCATTACATCAATTTGTTATGAGAAAAAACTAAAATTTCAAGTTATTAACGAGATTTTCACTTTTTATGGAAGGTATGGACGCGGATTAACCGCTTTTTTACCTGAACGAACTTCAAAATGCAGTTGTGGTGTTGTCACACTTCCCGTGCTACCCACTGTGGCTATTTTTTCTCCCCTGCTCACTTTTTGTCCTTTTTTTACAAACAAACGATCATTATGCGCATAGGCTGTTATCCATCCGTCATTATGTTTTATCAAAATCAAATTTCCAAAACCTTTAAGCTCGTTACCAGCATAAGCCACTGTTCCAGCGTCTGCCGCCTTCACATTAGTTCCCAAAGCAGCTTTTATATTTATACCATCATTTTTCCGTCCGCTGCCTAAATTGCCATAACCGGAAATAATTGTTCCCTTTACCGGCCAATCAAACTTGGTTTTACGAGCTTTC
This sequence comes from Alphaproteobacteria bacterium, assembly GCA_050874965.1. GTDB lineage: Bacteria > Pseudomonadota > Alphaproteobacteria > RF32 > CAG-239 > RUG410. The sequence continues at coordinate 17,927 of JBNMLT010000001.1, read as the reverse complement.
GGCGCCACATAACTGTCTGTGATCGGCGCCGATTTTGCCGGTGTGTAAGTCATCTGAGTTTCGGAATAGGTGTTTTTTGTTGAAATTGATTGATTGGAACTTCCTGAATTTAGGGGCGGAACACTACCAACCGACGCCGGTAGCACAAGCCTGTCACCAACAGTTAATGAATACGGCGTTTGCAAATTATTGACACGGCTTAATGAAGTAACATCTACATTATATTGGCGTGAAATGCTATATAACGTATCTCCTCTTTGCACCGTGTGATATTGTTTTGTCGGCAAGCGAAGTTTTTGCCCCACATGCAAGGTGTATGGCGCGCTTAAATTATTTGTATTGATTAAATCTTTTAACGGAACGCCATAACGTCTGGAAATACTGTATAAGGTATCGCCACGCTGAACAACAACACCATCAGAGGATCCCCAACCGTTCCATATCCAACCTTGCCCGACGCATCCTGTCAAGGTAAACAACAAAATCGCTATGCACAGACCTTTTCTCAATTTTTATCCTTTAATATCATCCACTTTATCTCGAGTGCCTATTCCATAACGGTGTATAGCCAAACTATTGCTCAGGTATTTTCTGGTTCTTGACAACATATTTTCAGCTTCATCATTTTTTTTGCGGCAACAATAATAAATACATATCATACCGGCGTTAACCTTATCAACATTCAGTTTACGAACATTAGCAATCAGACTTTCCCACAGTGTTTGTGATAGCTCGCCAATATTCTTTTTTTCAAAAATTTCTAAAACAATGCCAATTTTAGTATGCTCAAAACGGCCGATTTTTGCATCTTTTCCCGTGCATTCAATACAGGCGTCTGCAGCAAGGCGCAACAATTTGTCTCCAGTTTCGTAACTAAACCCTTTGTTTACAAAATTATAAATATCCGCCAGTTCCACCACTATAAGCAACAACGGCTTATTATAACGATTACAAATTTTAACACGTCCATTTAAATAGGAATAAAAACTTTCGGCATTTAAAATATCACCAATCAGCTGGTCTTTTTCTTGAACCTGTTTTAATTGTTTTTCCAAATTTAGTTGCTGTTTCAAAGGATATCCCCAAAAGCTGATGCCCCGACATTGCAACAATTCGTTTAATATCGGTCGCGCCCTTAACAGAACCGGAATTTTACCTCCATCCGCTTTTTGCAAAACTTGTTCAGAAGAAATAATACGTTTTTTCTTTTTCAGCTGGCGAAAGCTTTCTTCCAACATTTCTTGATTGGATGGCGCGCTTTCCAACAATGTTCCCAAAACATTTTTTCCAATAAGATCTTCTCGTTTATACCCGCCATAATTTAACGTATCCCCATTAACTTGCGTAATCTTAAAATCTTTATCCACATTAAACTTTAGATAATATGATTGTTTTAAACGCGTTTCCTCGGTTGCCGTTAAAATATTGCTTTCTTGCACCAATTCAGTCATTTCATGCAATTTTATTTGCAACAAAACCGCATAAATTAACAAAATCAACACCAGACCTAAAAGCACATAAATCATTTTTATTCCTTTTCCACTTCTTTCCACTTTAACCAAAATAAATAAATATTAAGTAAACAAGTATTGATTTTTTTGCGCATTTTGCATATGATGCGACAGTTTTAGAAAATAAACAAAGGATTGGTGGAAAAGTGGCGGAAAAACCAGAAATAGAAGACTTTAGCGGCAACAAGTATAAATACGGCTTTGTCACGGATATTGCGGCCGACACCGCGCCTAAAGGCTTAAATGAAGACATTATCCGTTTAATCTCGGCCAAAAAAAACGAACCAGAATGGTTGTTGGAACGTCGTTTAAAAGCTTATCGACATTGGCTGACTATGAGCGAACCACAATGGGCAAAATTGGTTTATGACAAAATAGATTACCAAAGCTTAAGTTATTACGCCGCGCCTGTTCAAAAAGCCAAACCAAAAAATCTAGACGAAGTGGATAAAAACCTTCTAGACACCTATAACCGTTTGGGCATTCCGTTAAAAGAACAAGAAGTTTTGGCCGGCGTTGCTGTGGATGCGGTGTTTGATAGTGTTTCCGTGGCCACAACCTATCGCGCCCGCTTGGCTGATAAAGGCATTATTTTTTGTTCTATTTCCGAAGCCATCAAAGAACATCCGGATTTAGTCCAAAAGTATTTAGGCTCTGTTGTGCCATATACCGACAACTTTTTCGCCTGCTTAAATTCTGCCGTTTTCACAGATGGTTCTTTTGTGTATATTCCTAAAGGTGTGACTTGCCCGATGGAACTTTCCACTTATTTTCGTATCAATGCTAAAAATACTGGTCAATTTGAACGCACTTTAATTATTGCCGAAGATGACAGTTATGTGTCCTATTTGGAAGGATGCACGGCTCCTCAACGCGATGAAAATCAACTTCACGCCGCCATTGTGGAAATTGTGGTGTTGAATAACGCCGAAGTTAAATATTCCACCGTGCAAAACTGGTATCCAGGAGATAAAGATGGTAAAGGCGGAGTTTATAACTTTGTTACCAAACGTGCCGCTTGCCGCGGTCGCAACGCCAAAATTTCGTGGACTCAAGTGGAAACAGGTTCGGCCGTCACATGGAAATATCCATCTTGCGTGCTGGAAGGCGATAACTCTTGCGGAGAATTTTATTCCGTGGCCATCACGAATAATCACCAACAAGCCGACACCGGCACAAAAATGATTCATTTAGGCAAGAACACTAGATCAAAGATTATATCTAAGGGCATTTCAGCCGGCTATTCCAATCAAACTTACCGCGGTTTGGTCGCGGTTGGTAAAAATGCCGATAACGCGCGAAACTATTCGCAATGTGACAGTTTGCTAATTGGTTCAACTTGTGGCTCGCACACTGTCCCATACATTACCAACAAAAATAAATCTGCAGTTTTGGAACATGAGGCCACCACCTCAAAAATTAGCGATGAACAACTGTTTTATTGCCAACAACGGGGAATTAGCGAAGAAGAAGCCATCGGCCTAATTGTTAATGGTTTTTGTAAAGAAGTTATGCAACATTTGCCCATGGAATTTGCCATTGAAGCGGCTAAACTTATAAATATCAGCCTTGAAGGCGGAGTGGGATAATAAAAAGGAAAAAATATGTCAGATAATTTGCTTGAAATTAAAAATCTATGCGCCCGTGTGCCGGAAAAAGAAATTATAAAAAAATTAAATCTTGTCATAAACAAGGGTGAAGTGCACGCTTTGATGGGACCAAACGGTGCTGGAAAATCTACTCTTTCATATGTTTTGACAGGAAAGCCCGATTATGAAGTAACTTCAGGGACCGTCACTTTTAAAGGACAAAATTTATTAGCACTAAAACCCGAAGAACGTTCTTGGCTTGGTTTGTTTTTGAGTATGCAAGCACCGGTTGCCATCAATGGCGTTAGTTGCAGTAGTTTTTTGAAACACGCGGTCAATGCCAAACGCAAAGCCATGAATTTAGAGGAATTAGACGCGGCGGAATTTTTAAAGCTCTTGCGAGAAAAGGCTAAAGAACTGAATATTAGCGGAGAAATGTTAAAGCGTGAGATGAATGTGGGATTTTCCGGCGGTGAAAAAAAACGTTTGGAAGCGTTGCAAATGAGTTTGTTAGAACCAAGTTTGGCTATTCTGGATGAAACAGATTCCGGACTGGATGTCGACGCCATCAAAATAGTGGCAGAAAGTGTAAACAAGTTGCGCACGAAAGAAACTTCATTATTGGTCATCACGCATCATGTCAAACTTTTGACCTATTTACAGCCGGATTTTGTGCATGTTTACGCCGACGGTCATATTGTTTGTTCCGGAGACATGACTTTGGCGCAAAAAATTGAAAACAACGGATATACTCCTTTTATAAAAGAGGCTTAGATGAGTTTTATGCACAAAAATATTGAGCTTTGGGGTAACAATATTCCGTGGCTATCCGGTTTGCGCGAAAAAGGATTGATCGCTTTCCAAAAATTTGGCTTTCCTAATGCTAAAACTGAAGCTTGGAAATACTCATATTTCAAAGAATCCCTTTTAGACGGAATACTAATCGATGACCAGCCGCACGAATGCGCCTGTGGAAAATATGACTGTTGCGCAAAGACTAAAAATTTGCCGTTTACTTTTCTAAATATTCCATTTTGCAATGGCAAACCAGATGTTGATCATTTAGATTTACCATCAGGTTTAATTGTCAAGCCGTTAGTTGAAGCCATTTATGACAAAGAGGCGCAAAAATATCTTAACAAGTCTTTTGAAATGGAAAATTTTCCGTTTGCCGCTCTCAATACGGCATATTTGGAACAAGGTTTGTTTATTGTTGTTGAACGCAACTCTATAATTAAAAATCCGCTACTGCTTTCTTATCATTCGCACGGGCAAAATTTATGGCAAAATGTTCGGAATCTGATTATTTTGGAAAGCGGCTCTGAACTAACATTGTTGGAGGACTTTTTTGGTGAAGACACCTTCTATTTTAACAATATTGTAAATGAAATTTATATTGGGAATGAGGCTATTCTCAAACATTATAAACGCGTGAAAGAAGCGTCTGCGGCTTTGCATATAGCCTTAAATAGCGTCATGGTGCGACAAAACGGAAAATATTTGGCGTTTTGCGCACAAAGCGAATGTAAATTAGCCCGCAACGAATCTGCTGTTTTGTTACAACAAGAAGGTGCGGAAGCCAATATTAACGGCGCTTATCGCCTTTATAAAAACGGACATTCCGACATCACAACCAATATCAAGCATTTGGCGGCACACACCATTTCAAATCAATTGGTTAAAGGTGTTTTGGATGGTGAAAGCAAAGGTGTTTTTCAAGGACAAATTCATATAGCTCCAGACGCACAGCAAACTGAGGGGTATCAACTGCACCGCGCTTTGCTTTTGAGCGACGAGGCCGAAGTGGACTGCAAGCCGGAATTGGAAATTTTTGCTGACGATGTGAAATGTTCGCATGGCGCAACCAGCGGAGATTTAGATAAAGAACAAATTTTTTACATGCAAACTCGAGGGATAACTTTTGAAAACGCGCGGCAAATTTTGATTGATGCTTATTTAAACGAATCCTTGCAAAAAGTGGAAAATGAACAAATACGCGCGTGGCTTAAAGAAATATTGTAAAAGTTAAAAATTAAACCAATACATTAAAAATATTCCCTGCCCGCTCACAATCTTGTTTCTTTTGCAAATTTCATTTATTTTTGAAACGGTTAGATCTTTAACACAGTTTGTTTCCGCATGTTTGAGACATAGTCCATCTCCATAAAAAACATACTCTGGTTGAGATATATAAAATTCAACAGCATCTAACGTGCTATGATTTGTTTTTGCGATATTAAAAAACAAACGACAGGTTTCATAACCGTTGTTATCACTTCTAATTCCGATATATCCTGTATTATGATGATAGACCATAATTTCATTTCCTAAAGAATCTAAAACAAAGCAATTATCTTCAGAACTTTCACAATTTTTGTTTTGTCGATTTTTTGCCATCATTGTATCCGGCAAATCACCCGTAGCCTCAAGAATTGGAAGCAACGAGAACACATCTTTTGAACCGTCATTTATTCTCAATTGATAATTATATTTGGTTACAGCGCTTACCAAAGCATTCCACTCCACCAAGGACTTATTCCAACGATAAGTAAACATAGCTTTGCTAAATCCGGCAATTCCACCAACCGACAACACTCCAATAATGGCCAACACCCCTAACATTTCTATCATGGACCGACCGGACTGATTTTTCTTCATACTAGCTTCCTTTGCTATTAAAATGTCATCAAAAAAAGCCGCTTGATTAGAGCAGCTGGAAGTTAGTAGGCTATTAAACAAGAAATAGTGTAGCATATTAGCTATAAATCATAGCATATTTTGCTACCTTCCAGCTTTCGCCAGAAGGTATTTAACGTCTTGTTGGACGCTTGTTTAAGAGGCTACTACACCCCAGACAGACTATAGCCTATCCGTTTTTATTTTTAACAACAGACCACTTAAATGTAAAGATTATTTTTTTAATAGCAAAGCCTTTTTATATTCTTTTTTACGTTCTTTTTGCAGCTTACATTTTTCCGGATTGCTCTTGCACCATTTTTGTTCTTTTTCACGTTTTAAAACACGGTACAATGCCGGACGCATAAATTTTCCCTGCCAAATTCCCAATTTTTGCGCTTGCGCCGCCTTTTCTTCCGCCTTATAACGATCACTCAAATAGCTCACCGCCTGTCCGGCCGCCACCATTTGTCGATTTAATTCGGTAGAGCCGGCAAAACATATGCATAATTCTCTTTTGTATCTATCCGGTTTATTTTCACACTGACAACGAACATCCTTGCCATCCATCAAATTTTGCAAATATTTTAACGAATCTTGTCCGCACAAATATTTTTCTCCTTTAGAGGTGAAACAATATTGTTTATATTCCGGCGCGTCTATGCCTTCCAGTCTGATTCTCCGTGTTCCATTTTCCAGAGAATCTCCATCAACGGCATAAAATTCGGCCTTTGCGACAACACTAGAACAAAATAAAGCCATAAATAAAAAAACAAAACGCATAAACATCCTCCCTTATGGAAATTATCATAAATTGTTATTTTTTTTAAGCAACCACAATTTATTTACTTTTCTTTCATACTATCTTGTTAAGCTTATTTCAAAGCTTTATAACTAATTTTAATTGATTAAGGTACCAAAATGTTAAAAAAATTAGGAATTTTATCAACAGCCTGTCTTGCGCTTTTGAGCTGTCGTGTCACTGAAGAAAGAAACATATCGCAGCAGCCTGTTCCAGATGTCGCTTTTCAGCAACCGACCATAAAAATGCCAAAATCCATCATTGTCTGCCGCGCCAAGCAATGCGCTCCGGCTCAATTAGCAATGTCAAAAGAATATATATATAACACTTTATTGCACATGCTTGACAGTAATGCCCGCAAAAAAGCGCTTATCTGCGCGGCTGACGCTAACACGCACGCTTGCACGGAAGAATATGTTTCCATGCCGATTACTGTTGGCATTACGCCGGCTTATCTTTATATTGATGACGTGAAAATCACAGATGTTTCCATTAGCCGTAAAAACACTTCCGCTTTAGATTTAATTTTAAACTGGAATATTTCATACAACGGACAAACGCCTATTTGCCGACCAAGCAAAACTTTGCTTTACGCTAAAAACATTAACAATGTGATTATGGAAGACAATGGTTACAATTGCAAAATCACAACCATTGGCACAAGCACTGTCAAAACACTGTTTGCCATTGATTATATTGATTTAGATTACGGCTATATAGGCGGATTTTATTCTGTTGGTCTGTCCGGTCCGGCTTTTGGTGGCGGTTCCGGTTACATGATGTTGCGCTTGCCGGAAGAAATTTCTATGGATCCTAAAGACTTTCAGGTTACCCCAAAGGCACCTGTCAACACGCCAGCGCCTGTCTATTCGGCAAATGTTCAACAAAACCCGCAACCAAGCGCGCCTATGGTTCCAGCGTTGCCACAGGCTAATAACGCGCCAAAAGAAAACAAAGTTGCCGCGCCAAATGTTGACACAATCATCAAATATAACCATCCGGCTCAAGCTTATGACAAAGCTAAAGCCAAAATAGCTCAAAAGAAAAAAGAAGATGCTGAAGCCATGGAGTTTGACGGGGTAAAAGTTTTTCCGGTTAAACATTCAAATTTAAGCTCTTATCAAAAATCTCCAGCCGATAAAAATGAGCTGACAGATTACCGGAAATACGACACCAAAACACCAACAAAAAAATAATCATAATCACAAAAAAACAGTGCTTTCCCTACGGAAAACACTGTTCTTTTTTATAAATAATTTGGTGAATTACCAAAAAAGATCAATAACGCTCTACAGACTTTTTAGTTTTAAGAGCACGCTTATAGGCGGCCTTAGAACCAAAGAGGCTCTTGATTGCACCTTCGTTATAAGCCTTGCGGCCCATAACAAAGTTGAAACCAAGCGTTATACTTGCTCCGATGCGCTCGCGAGAGCCATCGAAGAAGTATTCCTGGCCGGTATAAACCATGGCCTTTACATAAAGATTACTTTTCTTCATGTAATTCTTGAAGTCGACACGAATGCCGGCTCCATAGGTCATGGTCGACCCTTTCACCTCCATTTTGAGGTCTGTCGTCGCTTTCTCACCTTCTTCGGTGAACTTGTTATAGTTCTTACGAACTTTGTAGCCGAAAGAACCTATAATCCATACCTCCTTCTGGTGTAAGTATTTTGATGGCAAGTCAAAAAGACGTACACCTAGGTCTGCACCAAAATTGGTTGACAGATACCTTTGTCCACTCTTCTGAGACTCTGTGTTGTACTCAGAGTACCCAAATGACGCGTTGCCGGATACAGAGAATCTCTTCCCATGATATCCTATCTCTATTCCTCCGACTGGGGTTACCAGATCGTTGAAATAATCAACCCCCGCCAGTACCCCTATCTCCATACCGGAGTTAGGAGCGGTTTCGAGAAGTACTTTCTGTCCGTTGTCCAAAACTACCGAACGGTAGTCATAGTTTGCAGTTCTTGCGTGAACAGCTTGTACGTAACCGAAATCAGTCACGGCAACGCTGTCCTCGGTAACAACCTGAGCGGATGCAGAAAAAACAATAAAAGAAGTGATGACAGTGAGGATAATATTCTTAAACATAATAATCTGAATTTTTAAATGAGGGAAGATGGAACAAATGTTTCACCTCCCCTCGAATGATACATATTTAAGCGTTTCCTCAATTGAGAGAGAAAACACAATTTTTTACAATCGATTATCAAAAATTACTTTGCCGATGCTCTGAAAGTAGCAAAATCAGCTCCGTTCTTCTTAACAATCAACTTTTTGCCGTTGTTTTCAATGCTGAATGTGAAATCAGAATTGAACACGGTGTTGTCACCATGATTCCAATGCCACATCGTCGCGGTGGCGTAGTTCAAGGCATTCTTTGCCTGACCTTCGCTATCAAGCCACATCATAGAATGTGTCTTGTCTTGAGCAATGGCATTGAGCCAAGAACCATTTTTGAACACGGCACTATTCAATGCAGAATTAGTGTCATAAGCAAAAAGGCTCTGATCCACAACGGCTTTGTCAGCGTTTTGGCCAACGATTACGGGAAGAGTTCCGTTTTCAAAGTGCAATGACCAAGTATAAACCCAGCCATTGTACTCCTCGTTGCAAGAAACGGTGCCAGTCGCTGAAACGAACTTGCCCCATTCTGCAGGAAAATCACCCTTAATCTCCTTGGCCACAACGATAGTACCGGGGGCAACGCTAGAAACAGTGTTGTCACCAAACTTCACGTTGATGACGCTGGTGTACGCATATACGCTCATTTCTTCTTCGTCAGAAGCGAGCTTAACGTTATCACTTGCGCTCATAACGTTGAACTCAACAGCGTTGAAGCTGTAAGTCTTACCGTTGCGAGTATAAGTAATTGCGTTAGGATCCATAGAGACCCAAGAATTGGTCTGATGAGATGAGGCAAGATCAGCGATGTTGGTAATGTTGCGAGTTTCCTCGTTCCAAGACCAATTACCATCGTTCATCTTCTTAGATGCGCTCAATGCCACGTTAAGCATGTGAGTGAACTGTCCAGCATTGTTTTCAAATGCCTTCCAGTTGCTGATGCACTTCAAAGAACGAGCGAAAGTCTTGCTCACCTTTTCACACTCTTCAGTACCATCGTTATACTTGGTAACAAAATCCAAGCTTGCAACTACATTGTTGTCATTAACAACAAGAGTGGCATTGCGGAAATCGTAACCAGAAACTGCGCGGCCTAACTTATAAAGATAAACCTGCTCGCCGATATTCTGTGTATAACCAATGTATACTGTACGGATCTCATTGTTATAGACAGCTTTGTCGTAACCAGTTTTGTCTGATACGGCATTGCTAACCACATTCTGAGCCTCGGCAACACTAACTGTCTCATAACCAAAAGTTACTTCAACGTTTGCGTCCTTGTAAGTAGCGCGCTCGTGATAGAGCGCGTAAGCAGTACAAAAAGCATCTGCGGCAACACCATTGCTGATGTTTGCAGAATACTTGTCAGTCTTGCCATATATAGTCCATTTCTCGGCGTTCTTAACCTGCTTTTCAGAACCATTTGCGACACCATTCTCATGTGAAAGGCTGTAAGCAAAATTGCTAACAATCTTTTCATATGCGTCGATGCCTTTGAACTCACGGTTCAAAATCATCGACTTAGTGTTGCGTACGGTCTCGCCGTTGTTCATGGTGATAACTTCTGTGAAGCTAACCTTCTCAGTGTTATCATCAATCACCTCGCGAGTCTTATCCGCTATGGTCACGTTAGCAATTTCATTGCTGGCGATAACGTAGCGGGTGGCATATGCCGCCAAAGAAACAACATAGGATGTATCCTTTGTCGTTCCTTTCTCAGTATACGTCAAATCAACGGCATACTTTGTGCGCAAGGTCTGCTTTACATAAGTAGAAGATGCGGCACGGCTAGTCACCGAGATGTCTTCGTTAGAGATCTCCTTTACAGTTGCGCTTTTCAACTCAACAGTACCAAAAGAGAACTCGTCATTACCATCATAACCCTTGCAAGTTTTGATGGTTGAAGGAAGCTTCACGATTTGTCCGTCAGACACTGTCACAACGACAGTATCTGTGATTTCCACACCACCAGAGACATTATTGATGTCCTGGTCGCGAAGGATGTTGGTTGACATAACCTTGCTGTCGATCTGATCTTCAGTAATCTCGTAATTATTGCGAGTTACGAAGATTGATGCCTTCATATAAGGATTAGCTGTCTGCTCATACGAGCTGACAACTTGACCGTTCTCCGTTCTCTCGATGACGCAAGTGGCGCGCATGTCGTCACTTGCTTCACTTTCGTTGTTCACAACGTTGTGGGTAAGTGAGTTTTTGAAATTCTTACCATTTACAACAGTGCCTGGGTCAACGGGGGTGACGTTGTATTCGCCGACCTCATTGGTGCAAGCGGTGAATACGGTGAATATAATCACGATGACAATGTTTACGAATGCGCTAAATGCGTTAAATGTGCGTAACATAACAGAAATTATTTAGATGTAAAAAATTTGGTTTCTCTTTTTGTTCTCTTTTTGCAAGAAAACATTTTTCTGTCCATTTTTCAACAAACAGCTCCACATAATTCCGAAGAAACCTTTTCCGAAAAAACGCAGAGAGTCAAAATGTCTTCTTAAAGAAAACAGGACTACTCAAGTTGACTAACTCTCAAGTAGGTATATATAAATCTATACATATTCGTGTACAGAAGTAAAAAAACTCAAATTATCCATGGATTAGGAATATCGCAAGCTTATTGATTTTACTTTTGATAATTCTTTATTTCCGAAATAATAGTTATAATAGCAACTAAGGATAATATTTTAATCATTTTTAAAGTAGCATATTTTTTTTTGATAATCAAGAGCATTTTAGGCCAAAATTGCAATTTTTGACAAAAAAACGCCTTCAATTTTTAACTTTGAAGGTGTTTTTTAATGTTCAAATTGCTATCTGACACGCTTGAGCGCGCTGTATATGGCATTTGGGCTGAATTGCCACAAATCTTCCGGCATTATTCTTATTTTTTGCAAAATCTTAAATATTTCCTCTTTAGGCTCTTCCGGCAACATCTGAATCTCATAATTTTCCGCCAGCATTTCATCCCAATTATCCGCCACGCGCCAGCAGACGCCACAAGTGGACAGATCGGGCAATCCCAATTTTTCAATAACCGGAAGGTGCGTTACAAAATGAAAATGCCTCTCGTTTTTTTCCGCGCTTTTAATCACATTATCCACAAATTGGCGAATCGTAAATTTAGGTGTTTCTTCATCCAATTCCGGACGACAGATGACATGCGGACAACCTAATCCCAAACCGCGAAATTTTGCGGTTAATTCGGCGCGTGGCAACGGAGAACAAAAAACAGTGCGGCAGGCCGGTAAAATTTCTGCCATTTGCCACCCATTGCAAAAAGCTTCCACCATACTTGTGTGATCAATCGCGGTATCCATGCCATAGCGACCATGCCGTCCAAAACTTAAATAAACTTTATCATCTTTAGACATGTTCTATCTTTTCCTTCTTTTTAAAGAGTGATAAGACAATTCCGCCGGCAAGTAAACCGACAGTAACAGACAAAGATTGCCATTCTTCCACTTCAATACCAATTTTTGGCAAAAATATCTTTATACCAATGAAAATCAAGATAATTGAAATAGCCGGTTTCAAATAGACAAACTTACTGATAATCGCCGCCAACAGAAAATAGAGCGCGCGCAAGCCTAAAATAGCAAAAATATTGCTGGTGTAAACCACATAAACATCCGTGGTCACTAAAAAAATTGCCGGAATGCTATCCAATGCAAACACCACATCCATTGTTTCAATAATAACCAAGGCAAAAAATAACGGCGTTATATAGTGTTTTCCGTCTTTTTTATAAAAGAAGTGTTCGCCATGAACTTCATGCGTCACATGAAAGAATTTTGAAAGCCATTGATATATTTTACTGTCTTTTATGCTACCTTGTTTTTCTTCTTTGACCAACAACATTTTGCTTCCGGTGTAAATTAAAAAAGCCGAAAAGATATACAAGATCCAATGGAATTTAACGACCAAAGCATCCCCAACACCTATTAAAATTCCGCGCATGACCAACGCGCCCAAAATTCCCCAAAACAAAACACGGTGTTGATACATTTTAGGCACGCCCAACGCAGCGAAAATCATCGACATCACAAAAATATTATCCATGGACAAGCTTTTTTCCAAAAGATATCCCGTGAAATAATCCATTCCTTTTTTGACGCCATCTTCATACATGACAAAAACGCCAAAGAGCAGCGCCGCCAAAATATAGGCCACGCATATCCACAATGTGTGTCCAAAGTGTGGTTCTTCGTTTTTTCGATTAAACCAAAATAAATCTGCCGCCAATAAAAACAACACGGCAACTCCAAAACTGGTCCATAACAAAACAGGCGACATGGCCGGATGATTAGCAAAATTTTGCAATAAATCTTCCATTTATTTCTCCAAATTCCAAACTGTTTTAACAATGGCGTCAATATCCGTGTATTTAGCTTTCCACCCCAGCACTTCCGCCGCTTTCGCACTTGTCGCGATAACATTTGCCGGATCCCCGGCGCGGCGTGGCGCAAAATCATAATTAATTTTTTTACCGCTCACACGTTCCACCGCTTGAATAATTTCTAAAACAGAAGTGCCTTTTTCTGTTCCCAAATTAATAATCTGAGAATCATTATCTTGCAGCAATTTTTTTATGGCTAAAACGTGAGCCGTGGCCAAATCTTCAACATGGATATAATCTCTGATGCATGTTCCGTCCGGCGTGTCATAATCATTGCCAAAAACGTGAAGAATTTCACGTTTACCGGTTGCGACCTCCATTACCAACGGCAAAAGATTCTGAGGATTTTTTTCTTTACCGCGGATACTGCCGTCAGCGGCATAGCCCACCGCGTTAAAATAACGCAAGGCAATATAATGAAAATCTTTAATTTGACTGTACCAATCCATCACTTGTTCAATAGCCATTTTGGTGTAGCCGTAAAAGCTCATGGGATTCAACGGATGTTGTTCATCCAAGGGCAAATATTGTGGCATGCCGTATACGGCAGACGTTGATGAAAACACCACATTTTTAACGCCACTATTCAACATTGCGTTAAAAATGTTAATTGATCCGCTGATATTATTTTGAGCATAAAGCTGAGGATTTTCCATTGATTCTCCCACTGCTTTTTTGGCCGCCAAATGAATAACGGCGTCAAAGCCACCGCGCATAACTTTTTCTAAACGCGCTTCATCTAAAATATCGCCTTCAACAAATTCGGCGTCCTTAAACAAATTACAAGTTTGTCCCGTTGACAAATTATCATAAACAGTTACCAGAAAATGCTCTTGAAGCAAAGCCTTTACCACATGACTGCCAATATATCCAGCACCGCCGATTACTAAAATTTTTTCATTTGCCATAAATTTTCTCCCCATCTTTTTGGATAAAATAATCTATTTTTCTTATTTCCACTCTTTTTTATACCCATTATCCACAGGATAAAAAATATTTCAATCACGTTTCAAAATATTTTTCGCTATAACATATGAAAATTTATAAAAAATGTCATAAAAGGAAAATAAATGGAAAAACTAGACGCCAACCAACTTCCAAAAAACATTGAAGCGGAACAAGCTTTAATCGGAGCGATTCTTGCAAACAACAAAGCTTTTGAAAAAGTCTCCGAATTTTTAAAACCGGTTCACTTTGCCGACGCAACGCATCAAAAAATTTTTGACGTGATGTCAAAACTCATCACAAAAGGACATATTGCCGATGTTATCACGCTAAAAAGCTATTTTGAGCAAGAAGGCACTTTAAATGAAGTTGGCGGTTTTCCCTATTTGGTAAAGCTTGCCGACAGCGCGTCTCCTTTGACCAATGTGGAATATTACGCCCAATTCATTTATGATAAATATTTACGTCGCGAGCTTGTTAATACAGGTTATGAAATTGTTAACCACGCCTTAGAAGAAAGTATTGATACTTCTGCCACCGATCAAATTGAAAATGCTGAAAAAATGCTCTATACTCTATCCGATCAAGGAGACGCGCAAGGTGGATTTGTAGACTTTTCCACGGCTTTAGGTTCCTCTTTGTCCGCCATTGAGAAAGCTTATCAAAAAGAAGGAAAAATTTCCGGCACACCAACAGGATTAAATAAACTAGATTATCGAATCGGCGGATTAAATGATTCGGATTTAATTATTTTAGCCGGCCGTCCGGCTATGGGTAAAACCGCTCTGGCCACAAATATTGCCTATAATGTCGCCGAATATTATTCCAGAGACAAAGAAACACCGCCGGAAAATCGTGGCGTGGCTTTTTTTTCCTTAGAAATGTCCGCCGACCAATTGGCTTCACGAATTTTATCGACTGTAACGCAAACCTCCAGTCAAAAGATGCGCAATGGTGAATTAGACGCATCCGAATTTACCCGAATCGCCGCCGCCGTCCGCGAATTGGAAAATATTCCACTTTATATAGACGACACCCCTGGTGTCACAATCAACGCCATTCGAACTCGCGCCCGTCGCCTTAAAAGAAGCAAAGGCTTGGGACTTATTGTTATTGATTATATTCAACTTATTTCAGGTTCAAACAACAAGCGTAACGAAGGTAACCGCGTGCAAGAATTGTCTGAAATTTCTCGTGGTTTGAAAATTTTGGCGAAAGAATTAAAAGTTCCGGTTATAGCGCTTTCGCAATTAAACCGCGGCGTGGAAATGCGTGATGACAAACGTCCGGTCATGTCGGATTTGCGCGAATCCGGCTCCATTGAGCAAGATGCGGATATTGTTATGTTTGTATTCCGTGAAAATTATTACATTCACAACGCCGAACCCAAGCAGCAAGAAGGCGATACGCCGGAAAAATTTCAGAAAAAACACGAGGAATGGGTACAACGAGATCGTGAAACCGCCAATATTGCCGAAGTTATTATCGGCAAACAACGTCATGGTCCAACCGGTACGGTAAAACTGTTTTGGAACGGAGAATTTGCTCAATTTGGTAATTTGGCAGAAGAAGACAAAATGGCGGAGAAACGCGGATAATGGCAAAAAAATTCAATAAAATCAGCTCTCAAGAATGGGAAAACATCTGTCAACACTGCGGGCGCTGTTGTTTGCTAAAATTACAAGATGATGAAACAGATGAAATTTATTACACAAACATAATATGCCGCTATTATGATGTTGAAAAAAATCTCTGCACCGTCTATGACATGCGTTGCACTTTGGTTCCTGAATGTTTGAAACTGACACCTCAAAATGTGAACAAATTACCTTGGATGCCTAAAGTTTGCGCTTATCGTCAACTATTTGACCCCGATTATCAGCCGCAAAACTTATCTCCTTTGCAAGGACAAGTGATTTCAGAAACCATGGTAACCGAAGATGAACTGGAAGACCACATCATCGATGGAGAACTTTTATGAAAGATTTCGAATTAAACGAATCCAAATTCGATCCCCTACAACGCGTTGACGAATTCAAGAATTTAGAGCCTGAATTTTGGAAACATAAAAAATTGGACGAGCTGAACAACACCGAATGGGAAGCCTTATGCGATGGTTGCGGCAAATGTTGCTTAAATAAAATAGAAATAAAAGGAAAAATTCATTTCACCAGCGCCTGCTGTCGTTTTTTGGATAACAAAACCTGTTTATGCAAAATCTATGAACATCGGTTTAAAGCAATGGATGATTGCCGTAAAATAGACCTCGCCGCCGTGCGCGAAAAGCCTCGTTGGCTGCCCAAGACCTGCGCTTATTGGCTTTTGGACAACGGCTATGATTTGCCGGAGTGGCATCCGCTTTTAACCGGAAAAGCTGACAGCGTTAAAAATGCCGGTATGGATTTGAGTAATCGAAAACTTATAAATGAAACAAAGGTTACAGACTATGAAGATTACATTGTTGACTGGGAAGACCTTTGACATTAAAGAAGCGGTAGGAATGGACATTAAAATTGTGCAATCCGCGAATTCGCGCAAATTGATTTTGCATATTGATAATAAAGAGAGAATTCCTGTTCTTTCCATTCCTAAATATTGCACTCGCAAGCATGCCATAAATTTTGTAAACGAAAATATGGACTGGATTGTCAAAACACTGCAAAAACTACCGGAACGCAAATATTTTTCTGACGGCGAAACAATATCACTCTTTGGACAAAACATAAAAATTTTGCACCAACCACTCGCCCGTTGCGGCGTTCAATTGGAAGGCGATACGATGATTGTTTCCGGCGGGGCAGAATTTTTACATCGACGGGTTAAAGATTATATCCGAAAATCCGCTGAAAAAGAATTTTTTACCCTTTCCGCATCTTTAGCCACCAAAATAGGATGCAAAATTAATGGAATCTGCATTAAAGACACAAAATCTCGATGGGGTAGCTGTTCTTCATTAAACAACATTAATTATAATTGGCGTATTGCCCTTGCCCCTAAATATGTTATTGACTACATGATGGCGCATGAAGTTTCTCACTTAAAGCATCAAGATCATTCTCCAGCTTTTTGGCAATGCGTGGCCGAATTGGATAAAGATTGGCAAGAAGGACGAAATTGGCTACAAAAAAACGGTCGAATTCTGTACACTTATTTTTAAACTTTTACTCTTATATACATACCGGATTTTAAATTTTGAAACATTTTGTTGCCAAAATTTATCATGATATTGCTTGACTATTAAAATTTATCGCTTTAAAGTGGCGTTGTTACAATACGAATAGTAATATTGTTGTTCAAAAAGTAATATTTAGAAGGAATAAACTATGAAAAAATTTTTATTATTGGCCGGTGTTGCCTGCTTATTCAGCGTTAATGCGCAAGCTGAAGTAAATCAGTATGTATCTGGCAAAATTTCTTATGACTTCAATAAAGTAAACATGAAAACAGCTGATCAAAGTGAACCTGATATGTATCGTGAAAAAGCTAACAAAAATTTGTTTGGCACACACGTTGCTTATGGTGTTCAAGCCGGTTATGTTCGTGGTGAATTGGAATTGAACAATTCACGTGACATTAAAAGAAATTACTTTGATGAAGATGGAGTTAATCACTTCAGACTTTATAAACACTCTGTAATGGCCAATGCTTATTTTGATTATTTGACATGCACACCTTGGACACCTTATGTTGGTGCCGGTCTTGGTTCTTCTTACTTGAAAGCTGACTTTGGTGACGTTGCAAAATCTAACTACAACTTGGCATGGCAAGTTATGGCTGGTTTAACATATGACATCAATTCTCATTGGACTTTGGATGCCGGTTACCGCTATGCTGACTTGGGTCGTATCCGTAAAAACTGGGGT